>JAEWWD010000230.1 GCA_023396535.1 Bacillota bacterium | reverse complement strand
GGCCATGCGCGTGCGGTAAACGGCCTTATTGCCCAGCCACGTGCTGCGGAATTCCTTGGGGTCCAGATACACCACACATTTTTTGATGCCTTTTTCCACAAAGTCGATGTTCTTTTCCTGCGCCATGGCGACCGCCTGTGTCAGCGTTTCACGCGTGTCGCCTATGAACAGGCCGTGCGTGTGGATGTTGCCGCCCGGCGCGGTGGTGACGGTAAGCACGAATAATATGGGGCGGTTTTTCAAAAAGCGTTCCAGGCTGTAATCGAACATTTTGCGCACCGGCGTATGGTCCTTGCCCATCATGCGTTCCATGCCGTAGATCGCGCCGACCATGTGCGATTTGTTGATCATTTCGCAGCCGCCCGCGCCCACGAACAAGTTCTTGGAATGGTTGGCCATGCCGATTACCTCGTGGGGAACGACCTGGCCGGGCGAAATGATGAGATCGTAGCGCTCATCCATGACCAGCCGGTTGATTTCCACACTGATGGGCTCCGTCCACAGGCCTTCCGTAATTTCAGCAAGGTATTCGCCGGGTACCTCGCCGATTTTAACGACGTCCGTGCGCCAGTTGTGCGGGATCAGCTTTTCAAACGGGACGTTTCCGAACATATGCGCGCTCTGTTCGCGTGTCACAGGCTCATGCGTGCCGAGCGCCGGCAGTATATCCACCTCGCAGCCCATATCCGTGAGCGCGTGGTAATACACGTTGGTGATGAATCCGGCGTTGGAATGGAAGCGAGTATAATCGGGCGGTATGATGAGCACCCGTTTGAGCTTGCGTCCCGCAAGCGACTGAAGCAGGGCTGATTTGATCTGCACATTGCCGAGCCCTTCCGCGCTGCTTTCACGAAGGAACAGTTCCATGGTTCTCCCTCCTTATCGGGTGGGGTGGTATTGACGGATTATACGCCGGAGTATGCCGAGAACCCGCCGTCGACAGGCACGACTACGCCTGTGACGAAGCTGGAGCATTCGTTGTCGATCAGCCACAGCAGCGTGCCGACCAGCTCCTCCGCTTCGCCGAAACGGCCCATCGGTGTATTGTTGAGTATCTTTGCCGTGCGCGCGGTGGGGCTTCCGTCGGGGTTCCACAGCAGGGCGGCGTTCTGCGCAGTGGAGAAAAAGCCGGGCGCGATAGCGTTGACGCGTACGCCGACCTTCGCGAAATGCACCGCAAGCCACTGCGTGAAATTGCTGATGGCGGCCTTCGCCGCGCTGTACGCCGGTATCTTGGTCAGCGGCGTGAAGGCGTTCATGGAGGAGATATTGATGATAACGGAGCCCGGCGCATCCACCATGTCGATGGCGAACGCCTGCGTGGGCAGCAGCGTGCCTGTAAAATTCAGGCCGAACACAAAGTTGAAGCCGGAGAGATCCAAATCGAAGAAGCTTTTTTTGGCGGGGTCTTCCAACGTTGCCCTGCTGAAGAATTCGTCGTCGCATGTTGCGCGCGGGCTGTTGCCGCCGGCGCCGTTGAGCAGTATATCGCATTTGCCGTAGGCCGCGAGCACCGCCTGATGCGCCGCTTCCACGCTGTCCTTTTCGAGTACGTTTACTTTCACTGCCATGGCTTCGCCGCCCGCGGCTTTGATTTCCTCCACGACGAGCTGCGCTTTGTCGTCCGCGAGGTCCAGTATGGCGACCTTGGCGCCGCAGGCCGCGATGGCTTTTGCGAACATGGCGCACAGCACGCCCGCGCCGCCCGTTACGACGGCGACCTTGCCCGAAAGATCAGGCTGAAACGGAAGCTTCATAATGGTTCCTGCCTTTCTTATCGCGGGGGAACCGATCGGTTCCCCCGCTGATTGACCTATACTTGTAATAAACGCTTGGAGAGCCGATAAAACGGCGCCTTTATACGGTGTAGGCGTTTGCGGTGGTAGAGCCGCCCTCGCCGGTCCAGTTGGTGTGGAAGAACTGCCCGCGCGGCTGGTCGACGCGTTCATACGTATGCGCGCCGAAATAGTCGCGCTGCGCCTGCAGCAGGTTTGCGGGCAGCCGCTCGCTGGTGTAGCCGTCAAAATAGGAGAGCGCCGCGCAAAGCTCCGGCGCGGGTACGCCGGCGCGCAAAGCTGTCGCCGCCACATTGCGCCAGGCGGGCACGAGGCTCTGTATGGTTGCTTTGAAATACGGGTCGAGCAGCAGGTTGGAAAGCTCGGGGTTCTTGTCGTAAGCTTCCTTGATCTTGCCCAGGAATACCGAGCGGATGATGCAGCCGCCCCTCCACATCAAAGCGATGCCGCCGTAGTTGAGGTTCCAGCCGTAAGTCTTTGCGGCCGCGCGCATGAGAATGTACCCCTGCGCGTAGGAAATGATCTTGGATGCGAACAGAGCCTTGCGGATATCCTCGATAAACGCGGTCTTATCGCCCTCGAACGCGGGGATGGCCTTGGGGAATTCCTTTGAGGCCTCTACGCGCTCTTCTTTCATGGCGGAGAGGCAGCGCGCAAACACGGCTTCGCCGATGAGCGTAAGGGGCACGCCTTCGTCGAGCGCCGCTATGCAGGTCCACTTGCCGGTACCCTTCTGGCCTGCGGTGTCGAGTATCTTATCCACGATGGGCTTGCCGTCCTCGTCCTTATGGGCGAGTATATCGCGCGTGATCTCGATGAGATAGCTGTCCAGCTCCGTGGTGTTCCACTTCTTGAACACCTCGTGCATTTCATCCGGCGTCATACCTAAGAGATCGCGCATGAGCTGATACGCTTCGCAGATGAGCTGCATATCGCCGTACTCGATGCCGTTGTGCACCATCTTCACATAATGGCCCGCGCCGTTCTCACCCACCCAGTCACAGCAGGGGGAGCCGTCTTCCACCTTGGCGCAGATGGCCTGGAATATGGGCTTTACATGGGGCCACGCGGCGGGAGAGCCGCCCGGCATGATGGACGGGCCCTTGAGCGCACCTTCTTCGCCGCCGGACACGCCGGTGCCGATGTAGAGCATACCCTTGCTTTCCACATATGCCGTCCTGCGGATGGTATCCGGGAAATGGCTGTTGCCGCCGTCGATGAGTATGTCGCCGGGCTCAAGCAGCGGGAGCAGCGCTTCGATGAAGTCGTCCACCGCTTTGCCGGCTTTGACCAGCATCATGATCTTACGGGGCTTAGCCAAGTTGTCCGCCAGTTCCTGCAGGGAGTAGGCGCCGATGATGTTCTTGCCCTTTGCGCGGCCTTCCACAAAATTGGTGACCTTGCTCGTCGTGCGATTGAACACCGCTACCGTGAAGCCTTTACTTTCCATGTTCATGACCAGGTTCTCGCCCATAACGGCGAGGCCGATCAACCCTATATCCGCTTTTTTCATATTTGGAATTCTCCTTTCATTAGTCGCTGCCGCGTCTTTACCGTGGATCTGGACGGCAACGCCTCATTAGTCGCTGTCGCGTCTTTGCCGTGAATCTGGACGACAACACTATTTGGCTGTACTCGGAACGCCGCTAAGACGGCGTTCCGAGTATTCCCGGCATTTCCTAGCGCTTTACGCGCGCATTGCCCGCGTAAATGCTCCACACCTGTTCTTCATCGGCGGGGAGGGCGTAATCCTGCAGCATGGTGACCGCAAGCGCGCCGGTTGCCCAGCCGAACTGCATGCTCTTTTCGGCGCTCCAGCCTTTGAGTACGCCGTAGAGCAGGCCGCTGACGAAGCCGTCGCCGCCACCGATACGGTCGAGCACGGGGATGGGCCGCGGCTCTTCCACATGCCATTCGCTGCCGTCGAGCACGATAGCGCCCCACATATGCTCGTTGGCGGAAAGCACCTGCCTCAGAGTGGTGGCGAAGAGCTGTGCATTGGGAAACTTCTCTTTTACGCGCATGATCATGGCCTTGAAACTCTCGATTTTGGAAGCCAAATCCTTGCCGCCTTCTTCCGGCCCCTTGACGCCGAGCGCAAGCTGGAAATCCTCCTCGTTGCCCACGAGTATATCCGCGATACCGGCGATCTCCGTGAATATCGCCCGAAGCTCTTCCTCGCGGCCTTTCCAGAACGACGCGCGGTAATTAAGGTCGAAGGAAATCAGCGTGCCGCTCTTTTTAGCCGCGCGCGCAAGCTCCAGACAGAACAGGCTCGTCTCATGCGAAAGCGCGCCGATCAGGCCGGACAGATGCAGTATCTGTACGCCCTCCTTGTTAAAGATACGGTCGAGGTCGAAATCCTTCACATTGAGCGTACGGCCCACTTCGCCAGCGCGGTCGTTGTGTACGCGCGGCCCGCGCATGCCGAAGCCGCTGTCCGCAATATTGAACTGGTGACGGTATCCCCACGGGCCGCCCTGCGGCACGTCGGGGCCTTCGTAATCGATATGGCGGGAGCGGAGGTCGTTTTTGATGAGCTGTGCGATAGGGCTGCCCGCTACGAACGTGGTCAGCACTTTCACCGGCAGACCCAAACACGCAGAAACGGTCAGAACGTTTGATTCCGCGCTTGTTGCCTGCAGGTAATACTGGCTGCTGGTATGTACCGGCTGGCGATCCAGCGGCGTGATGCGCACGCCCATGCTGGTGGGTACGATCAGCGCGTATTTGGCCGATTGTTTCAACTGCATAGCGTTTCTCCTTTCCAAACTCGCATAACCCGGAGGGCTATGCGTTGCGGAATTATTCGGTGATCTCGGATATCTTTACGGGGCGGTTTTCCTTGAGCGACTTGAGCGCTGCGAGGCCGATCAGTATGGGCTGCAGGCCGTCGTTCACGTTGACCTCGGTGGGCTTGTCGTTGATAATGGCGTCCACGAAGGAACGAATTTCGCCCTGGTATGCGGCCATGTAACGCTCCAGGAAGAAATACAGGGGCTTCTCCGCCAGCACGCCGTCCTCGTTGCTCAATACGGCGGTAGACGCGGAGTCGTTACCGTTTTTCACGGCGCCCTTGGAGCCGAACACCTCGGCGCGCTGGTCGTAGCCATAAACGGCTTTGCGGGAGTTCTCAATGACGGCGAGCGCGCCGTTTTTCAGCTTGAGATTGACGATGGCCGTATCGATATCGCCGGCTTCGCCGATCGCCGGGTCAACCAGAACGGCGCCGCTGGCGTATACCTCGTCCACCTCGCAGCCGGAGAGATAGCGCACCATATCAAAATCGTGGATCATCATATCTATAAACAAGCCGCCGGAAACCTTGACGTAGGCGATCGGCGGTGGGGCGGGGTCGCGGGAGGTAACGCGGATAATATGGATATCGCCGATTTTGCCCAGCGCCACCGCTTCGCGCAGTGCGCGGAAGTTATGGTCGAACCTGCGGTTGAAGCCGACCTGGTATTTAATGTTCCTACCCTCAAGCGCGCGCACGACTTCCTTGATTTTTTCAAGATCATGGTCGATGGGCTTTTCGCAGAATACGTGCTTCCCGGCTTTTATGGCCTGCAGGGAAATGGGGCTGTGCGTATCCGTGGAAGAGCAGATGAGCACCGCGTCGATTTCCGGGTCGTCGATGATCTTGTTGTGGTCGAGGTATACGTTGCCGATGCCCACGCTTTTGGCCCAGGCTTCCACCTGCGGGGTCATGAACGGGTCCGCGATGGCCTTGATCTTCGCGTCGGGCACGCCGGTCAGTATGCTCTTTGCATGTACCTGCCCGATGCGGCCCGCGCCGATGATACCGATATTGATCATGCCGCTGATCCTCCTTAATATCATTCTGACTGTCCTTTATTGTATTGGTTGTATCGATTGCAAAGGCGTATTTACTGCATAATGGAGCGCACGCTCTCAAAACAATGCGCGTTGACGAATTCGGGGGAAGGAATAGCGAGCGTTTCCAGTGCGTATGCGCCCTGATAGCCGGTGGACTGTACAGCCTCAAATACTGCCTTGAAATTGATGGAGCCATAACCGGGCAGCCCGCGGTGGGAGTCGGCCAGATGGACGTTTGTGATGCGGCCCGCTGCGGCGCGGATGGCTTCCACCATGTCGCCGTCCTCCAGATTGGAATGATAGGTATCGTAGAGTATGCCGACGTTTTCCGGGTCTCCGAGTTCCCTGAGGAATGCAAGCCCCTCGTGCGTGCTGTGGATCATGACGGTCTCTGCGGAGTTGATGGGCTCTATCTGCAGCATGACCCCGCGTTTTTTCGCGAGTTCCACCGAGGGAAGCAATGCTTCCTTGAAGTTGCGGAGGAGGGCGCTGACGTCTCCCTGTTCCAATTTGCCCCTGAGGAGGCCGACGGTTACGACAGGGAAGCCTATTTTCGCCGACAGCTCGATATGTCCGTTGACCGCAGCGGTGGCCCGGGATCTGATTTCCTTGTCAAAGGAGGCAAGGAACAATCCTTCCAGGCCGTAGATCTGGCCGGTGGAAAGGGTTGTTGCCACAAGATGATGCGCTTCGAGCTGCCGGTTGAGCGCGTCAAAATCCACACGATCCGGGTACGCAATGGCAAGCTCTACGCCAGTGAATCCGGCCTGCTCCAAAAACGCAAGAGCACCGCTGAATTCCGCCGCCTTGAACGGGGAAAAAACGGTGTCAACCTGATAGGGTACTGTTTGTGAAATTCTGTTCATGCACTTCCTCCGTATGGCGAAGGGATATAAAAAATCCCCTACGGATCTCCGAAGCTTCTCGTGCGGCTCGGGCCGGCGCTTCGGGTGAAGCGTTCGGAGAAACCCGGGGACGCCAGGCGTCCCCGGGCAACAACACGGTGTTTACAGCTTGGTGAAAGGTCCGCGCATGGGGATCTCGTATACGGACTTCCAGCCTTCGGAGAAGGGCTCCTTGAGGTAAGGCGCCATCTCTTCCTCGGTGCGCAGGGTGGTTTTTTCCACCGGGGGGACTTTGCCGGCCGGGAACGTGTCGAGTATCTGGTCGTTGACGAGGGTCAGATACTTGAGGATGGCCACGATGGGGCGCTTGGCCTTGCGTGGATCGGAGATGGTGGGGGTACCTACCACGCCTTCGCGATTGGTCGCCATTTCGATGGAGGATTGGCCTTCGCCCTCGCTCCAGCGGTGCGGGCGGCGATACGGCTCGATGGATTTGTCGAAGTGGCCGTCGGGCAGGTAGGTCTCGCCCCACTTGTCTTCCGCGGCGCTCATATCCACCATGTCCTTGAAGAGCAGCAGCGCGACCGAGGTCTCGCACTCGTCGGCATGGATGAAGGTGGTATCGAGGCTGTCGGGCTTGTTGTTGGGGATGAAGAACTCGCGCACGGCGCGGTGCCACTCCAGCACGCGGAATATGCCGGGGAGCTGGAAGCGTTTGCAGAACTCCTGAATGGCGCTCTCGAGCATCCACAGATGGCCGTGGTTGTTGAGGAGTATGATCTTGCGGAAACCGTCGTTCCAGAGGCCGAGCATCATGTAGATGACGGTTTCGACGACGACTTCGTGCGGCATGTTGACGGTGCCAGGCATGCCGATATGGTGGTATGGATGGCCGCCGTAGTTAAGCGCCGGGAACGCGAGGTTGATTTCGCGGCCTTTTTTCGCGGTGTAGCGGCGAACGGCTTCAAGTATCTGCGTGACCATGAAGGTATCGAGGCCGGTGTTCGCATGCAGGCCGTGGTTCTCGGTGCAGCCGATGGGAACGAACACGATGTCGTTCTTGCGGCGCTTTTCGATCACCTTGACGCGCGGCGTGTTCTGAATATAGCAGCCGGCTTTGCCAAGCTCGGATTCAGCGGGAATGCCGTACTCCTTGAGCACCTCGTCGAGCTGCTCTTCGGTCATATCCCATACTTCCTTTTTCAGACGGCCGACGGAGGTATCCTCGAACATGATGCCGGGCATATCCGTCATGATCCAGTTGATTTGCTGTTTTGCCATTTTGTTTACCTCCGGGATTTATTTGTCGCTTAATTTAGAAGCAGCCTTATTTGTCCATGATGCAAGTGATCTTGCAGTTGGAGCGGTCGGTGCGCAGGGCGATGACGTTCTCGGGTACGTCGTCCAGCTTGATGCGCTTGGTGATCATGGGCAGCATGTTCATGCCGCTGGCCATGCACTGTATGACGCGCGGGAACGTGCCGTGGCCGGAGTGGCCCTGTGCGCCGACCATGCGGGCGCGGCGGACCTGCAGTACTTCGCCGGTAACAGGCATTTTGGCTTCGGCGCGGGCGACGACCACGATGGTGGAATTGAGCGTGCGGCCTTCCCAGATCGCCTTTTCGATGCCGGGGTATACGATGGTCGGCAGGCCCGTGGCTTCGAGATAGAGAGCGGCGCCCATGCCATCCGTCAGGCGGAGCACTTCGTCGGCGAAGTCGACCTTGGTGGGATCGATCACGTAGTCGGCGCCCAGCTTCTTGGCCAGTTCAGCGCGTTCCTTCTGGGGCTCGCTCATGATGCACATAGCAGCGCCCTGACGCTTGAGTATGGCGCATGCGGCAAGGCCGACCGGGCCGCCGCCGCAGATAACGACGTTGTCGCCGGGGCGGATGCCGCCGCCGCGCTCGATGACCGCGTTGTAGGCGACGCTGCAGGGTTCTACGAGAGAGCCGGCGAGGAAGATATCCTCTTCGTTCTTGTACTGACGGCGCAGGGGCTCAAGGCTCCACAGGCAGCGGTCGGGCAGAACGATATAATCACAGAATGCGCCGTTGACGTTGAAGCCGATCTCATCCAGACGCTCGCAGTGGTTGGGCCAGCCGTCGGCGCAGGGCTGACAGGAACCGCACCAGAGCATTTCTTCGGCACAAACCAGTTCGCCGCCCTTGAAGGGCTTGTTGGTGACTTTGTCCTTGGCGCCAGGGCCGGATTTTACGACAACGCCGGAAAGTTCATGGCCGATGATGCAGGGGAAGCCGGTGAGGCCGGGGTAGTAGATATAGCCGTCATCCTTGGGCTGCGCCATATGCACGTCGCTGCCGCAGATGCCGCAGGCGCGGACCTTGATGAGAACCTGTCCGGGACCGGGTTCGGGGATGTCATACTCGCGGATATCCAGCTTGGGATCTTTCCATACCAAGCTGCCGAGGTAGGTTTGTACTTTGTCGATGTCCTTTGCGCCAAGCTTGAATTCCGGTTTGGGAGCCCACGTTGCACTCAGGGTAACGCCTCTCATTTTTGCCATTGAAGTACACCTCTTTAATTTTATTTGGTCCGGGCATGTGCCCAATGGGGTCCTTAATTTGGAGATCGTCAGATTTTGCTGTAAAGGAGTTCCAGATGATGCCCGATATGCTTTTCCAGCATGTCTGCGTAAAGATCAGCGTTTTCACGCCACAGATGATAGAGCTTGTCGCGGAAACAGCAGGACCCATCCGCATTCTTCTCATTCAATATGAGGCCGTACGTGATGTGGATGAGCTGCCTCGAGTCGTTCTGCTTGAAGAGCTCAGGGAGCTCCGCGTCGGTCAGCGTATCCACATCCGGTATACGCGAGAGATCGGTGGTGACATGATAGTATTTCTTTGCCTGATCGAATACGGTGAGCGCGTACTTATGGACTTGACGGTACAGCGCCGGATCCGTCATGGCGACGACCCGCATGGCCTCAAGCCAGTTGGTGCCTGCCGTTTTCACATGGAAATGGCCGTGCGTCAGCTCGCCGACGATGGCGAATATGGAGAATTTATCCGAGCCCGAATGCACGCTGATTTTGTAACCGAAGTGGTCCGCGATTGCGGCGTGCTCCGCGAACTCGCGTTGAAACTGCGCAACGTCGCCTATGTAATCCACGCCCTTCTGAAATTCGCCGCAGAAACGCGGGGCCATGGTAGCGAATCGCACGCCGCGCCGTTTCAGCTCGTTTGCCACAAAATAATGCTGCAGCGGCGTAGTGGGCGTGGAGGTTTCATCGATGGAGATTTCAAAATCCACGTCCGCACGTCCCGCGATGTAGGTATGGTAGATTTCGCTTGCGAAAGAGATGGCTTTGCCGTAAATAATGGTCATGCGCTTGAAGGAGGCTTCGTCGAACGTCAGGAAAACGTCTCCGCCGATTGTGAAGCTGCGATTGAGGTAGGTCTCTTCAAGTGCCGTATCCTTACGATAGGCGGCGTCGACCTCCGCATCCGTCATGTTGGATACGTCATTGCGGATATGCTCGCTGCAATCCAGCGTGATCATGGTGAAGCCGCAATTTAACGCATATTCCACTTCCTGCGGGGTTTTGAGATGATCCCCGTCTGCGCCGAAGCCGCGCTGATAATCCTCGCGGAATACGCTGAATGTGACGCAATCCAATACGTTTTCGTAATCGCGGCCGGTCAAATTCAGTTCGCGGATGGATTGCTGTGCGAATACGGGCAAAGCGTCGTATTTTTCGAACACGCGAATGTGGCCGGGGGTGGCGATGCCCAAACGGTCACCCACGCCAACGGTGCGATTTTCGCGAAGTACGGGAACCGGCGCGGTGAATGGGAACAGCCTGCGCAGCGCGCAGGCGTTTTCATGAGAAAGGGAAGCCTTTACGCAACGGCTGCCCGCAACGTTGGAAAACGTTTCGCCAACGAGCAGAGAATCGCCTTGCGCAACCAGAAAATCCTCTTTCAAACCGCGGACCATGAACACGGCGGAGCCGTCCGGCGCAAAATGGACGGAATGGGGATAGACCCCGAAATCCGCCGGATTCTGGTTATTGCCTGGAATAAACGCATCATATGAAGGCATGTGGGTCTCTCCTGGCTGATGTAATAGTATTGGTGGAAGCTTTGGAATTCCGCATGGCTGCGTACGGCTTGCAGCCGGACGCGCGGGGTGGGGACGAGATGTTTGTGCATTTTGCTGCTGCGTTGCAAGTTGTAAACGTTTACATTTGAGTATATTATATTGCCTTCGATACACAATGTCAAACAGATTTTTCATATATTTTTGGATATTACGGTTATATCCGTATCCGAAGCATCTGTCTTTCAAAGCCCGATAATCTCTCCGTTTTTCATTTGACATACTACATTTGGTGTAGTAAGATTAAAAAAGCACGTTAATCCACATAATATACCGAAAAATATCGACTTGAAAACGTTTACAAATTTTGCAGCAGAAAGAGGGCAAACTATGAGGGCGGCTGGGCGCGGAGGTAAGCCTGTTACGATCAAGGATATCGCCAAGAAAGCGAATGTATCCTATGCGACCGTGTCGCGGGCGTTGTCCGGCAGCCAGTCTATCCGCAGCGAAACGAGGCAGCGCATACTGGAGATCTGTGAGGAAACGGGGTATACGGTCAATTCCGTAGCGCGGTCCATGGTGCTGAGGGAAACCAGATTGCTGGGTCTAATACTTCCGAATATAGATAACCCGTATATGTCCGAACTTGCTTATCATATTGAACGGACGGCGCGCAGCCGCGATTACAGCATCATGCTGTTCAATTCAGCGCATGATCTGAAGGCGGAGGAGCAGGCGTTCACGCTGCTTCTGGGCAGGCAGGTGGATGGCATTATGATTTTTCCGGCAAGGAGAGAAAGCTATCAGAACATCAAAAAGTACCTGCGCAAAGTACCCACCGTATTTGTAAACGAAAATCTGCAGGATAAACCGGAAAGTTACGTAACGGTGGATAATTATCTGGGCGCGCGGCTGGGTACGGAGTACCTGCTGGAGTTGGGGCATCGGAAGCTTTTGTATTTCGGCCGCTATCAAAACAGCGTCACACATATACTGCGCGCGCGCGGCTTCGAGGAAACCTGCATTAAAAACGGCATCACGCCGCAGTTTCTGGAAAACACGTATAACGATACCAGCATACAGATCGGCTATGAGCTCGCGAAGGAGCTCTTTGTGAAGCCCCTGGAATTTACCGCAATGCTTGCGGCGGCCGATACGCTCGCGCTGGGCGTCATGCAGGCGGCGGATGAACTGGGCCTTCGTATCCCGCAGGATTTTTCACTGCTTGGATATGATAATATCCGGTATTCGGAGCTCCCCAAAATCAACCTCTCCACAATTGAGCAGCCCAAGCGCGCCATAGCGTCCGTCGCGGTGGAGATGCTGCTTGAAAAAATTCAAAACGACTACGAGGGGTACTCGCACCGGATACTGGCGCCCACGCTGATCAAGCGAAGTTCCTGCCAGCCGCTGGATGCCTGACACAAAATAAAATGGAGGCCGTTGGGCCTCCATTTTTGCGTCGCGGATTAATTGACAATATTGACGGGCGTCCCCGCGAGGAACTGCTTGAGGTTATTCACCGCGATATCCATCAGGCGCTGCCTGCTTTCCTTGGGCGCCCAACTGATATGCGGTGTAATGAAGCAGTTTTTCGCTTTTAACAGCGGATTGTCGGAATGAATGGGCTCGGTGGATACCACGTCCAGCCCCGCTGCATAGACCTTTCCGGCGTTGAGAGCGTCGGCAAGATCCTGCTCTACGATGAGCGGACCGCGGGAGTTATTGAGTATGATGACGCCGTCCTTCATTTTGGCGATGCTGTTTTTGTTGATGATGCCTTCCGTTTCGGGGAACAGCGGGCAGTGTAGCGCGATAACGTCCGAATTTGCGAGTAACTCGTCCAATTTCGCGTAATGGCAGGTTTCGCTGACGAGGGATGGGTTTTGATGGCTGTCGTACGCCAGCACGTTCATGCCCAGCGCCTGCGCGATGCGCCCCGTCGTTTGTCCGATACGGCCATAGCCTATCACGCCCATCGTTTTTCCCGCCAGCTCTATGAGGGGATAATCCCAGAAACACCAGTCCGGGTTGTTCGCCCATCTGCCCGCATGCACGGCGTCGCTATGGTGGCCGATATGATGGCAAATCTCCAGCAGAAGCGCAATGGCGAACTGGCCCACCGCGTCCGTTCCATATGTGGGGATATTCGCCACAGGAATACCCTTTTCACGTGCCGCCGCAACGTCTACGATGTTGTAGCCTGTCGCCAGTACGCCTATGAAGCGCACGTTCGGGCAGGCGTCAAGCGCTGCCCGCGTGACAGGCGTTTTATT
>JAEWWD010000166.1 GCA_023396535.1 Bacillota bacterium | reverse complement strand
GTGTATCACCATCGCAGGCGAGAAAAAGTAATGTTACCTTGAAAGCTTTTCCGCCAATGACTTTCCATCTAACAATTCAAGGAGGAAACGAAATGAATTATCGAATTGTAGAAAAAGAAGCCTTTTTCATCGCCGGGATAAAAAAGCGCATACCCCTGATTTACGAGGGAAAGAACCCGCATATGGATTCTATGTGGGCAAGCCTGACAATGGATGATTTTACAGAACTCAAGCAACTTTCCAATGTTGAGCCAACGGGAATTTTGTGTGTATCAGCTAACCCGGAAGGACTGGACGAACGCACTTTCCTGGCCGAAGGCGATTACCTTGACCAATATATTGGCGTTGCTACCACGAAGGCTGTGCCGGAACGATGGGAAATATTATCTGTTGATGCTTGTATTTGGGCGATATTTACAGTAGTAGGTGAATTCCCTAAAATCTTACAGTATACATGGGCAAGAATTTTTGCTGAATGGTTCCCTACATCTGGTTATGAGTCAACAGGGGGACCGGAAATATTGTGGAATGAAAGCCCCGACACATCAAAGCCCGATTATAAAAGTGAACTTTGGATTCCAATAACTAAGAGCAAGATATCAAATTGAAGTGATTAGGATAACATGATCAAAATCATTGATAATAGATGAAATTAGTAAAAGAGGTTGAATTCCAGTTTGTCGGTAAGATTTTGAGCATAATGGGAAGTTTGATGGCATCTTTTTTTACCTAACTTCTCACGCAGAAACTCCCCGGAACGAGCCGGTTCCGGGGAGTTTTCATTTTGGCTTGGCCAAATCATCAGCTGAACGTCATTATTGCTCTACTCCGCACCAGTCTATGATGGCGGCAGTAAGGATTTTAACGGCGTCGATATAATCCTGCACATGAACCCATTCGTTGTTGGCATGCATCTGCTCCGTCATGCCCGGCCCGAATATCACGGTTGGGGTATCCCCGTACTGATTCAGGTGGCGAATATCGGCGGCCCCTTCCCGGCCGCTTATGACGGGCGGCCTGCCATAGTGCGCTTCGTAACAGCGGCACAGCATTTGCACGATCGGGCTGTCCACCGGAATCTCCGAGGGCTCCGCAAAATAGCCTGTGAAAATCACCTCGGGCGGGTTATCCCGCAGCCACGGATGCTGCGCAGCCGCCGTTTCCCGTACAAACCGTACAAACCGCTCCTTTACCTCGCTGGAGCTTTCCCCCGGCACGGTAGCCATGGAGCCTTTCAGAATACAGCTATCCGGAAAAGCGCTGTTGTACGTACCGCTTTCAAACTGGCCGATCATGCACGGGATAGAGGCCAGTATATCCGGGTACAGAGGATGGGTAATGGTATCTACCCTGCTCTTTTCAAAGGCCGCCACCGCCTGAGTAACGATATACCCCAAATCGATAGCGTTGACGCCCTCGTAACGCCGCTGAATGCCGGCTGCCTTGCCCTTTATCCGGATAGTGAACCAGATGCGTCCAATAGAACCCGGCTGTACCCGCATGCTGGAGGTTTCACAGCAGATGCCCGCATCCGCCTTATACCCCTTCATCACGCAGGCAAGCGTACCGTTGCCGGTAAGCTCCTCGTCCATGACGTATTCCGCTATGATATCACCCTGCGGCTTCAGACCGCAGGCTTTCAGCGCCCTGATCGCCATGGTGTAAGCCGCCACGCCAGATTTCATATCGGAAGCGCCGCGGCCATACAGCCTGCCCTCCCCATCAATGTCGCCGGACCAGCAACCGTGCTTCCAGTTCTCATCAGCCCCTTCGGGAATAACATCGATGTGGCCGTTGAACAGAAGTGACCGTCCTTTTCCGGTCCCTTTCCAGGCAGCTACCACATTGGGACGGCCCTCATAGGGCTCCGCCTCCCTGACATAAGCGGGGTGTTTACGCAGTTCCTCAATGTCCGGAACGAATTTATCCACATCCAGCCCCAACCGGCATAAGTATCCTTCCAAAAAATCCTGAATGTGTCCCTCATTGCCGGTAACACTGGGTATCCGAATAATATCCTGCAAGAAACCGATCACTTCATCACGGTTCTCATCGATCCATTGGAAAACCTTATCCTTGCTCATACTCAAGCCTCCGTACCTTCAGTCCGGCGTTTTGCCTCCAGAGCGGCCAGCAGCTTCTCCGGCGTGATGGGGAGGTCCTTGATGCGTACGCCCACCGCGTTATAGACCGCGTTCACAATGGCCGGAGCCGTGGGGATGATCGCGCCCTCGCCGACGCCTTTTGCGCCGAAGGGACCTCTCGGCTCATCCGATTCTACAATAAAGGTGGTGACTTCGGGGGCGTCCTGCGCGGTAGGAAGCAGGAACTTTGCGAAAGAAGGCGTTTTCGTAACGCCCTTTTCAAGTATGACCTCCTCCATAATGGCATAGCCCATTCCCTGCTGGACGGCGCCTTCCACCTGCTGCTCGATCATCATGGGGTTTATAGCCTTCCCTACGTCATGGGCCGCCGCAACCCGAAGCACCCGCACGTCGCCGGTCTCTGTGTCCACTTCCACATCCGCTGCCTGCGTGGCATAGATATAGCAGGCATAAGCATCGCCCTGATTGGTATCATGGTCCACGTCCTTGGTCGTGTTGTCGTACCAGGCAAAGCCGATGAACTGCTTGCCGTTGTTATGGGCGGCAAGCGTCAGTTCGGAAAACGGCATAGAGATGGAAGGATTGACAGACGAGACGACCATGCCGTCAACAACATCCAGCTCTTCCTGCGTACAACCCAAAAGCTCGCTGCCGTAACGCAATAAATGTTCCTTGGCGTTTCGGGCCGCCAACTGCACCGCCCGGCCGGTAACGAACGTTTGCCGGCTGGCCGAAGTGCACAGCGCGTCGGGCGTAACGGCAGTATCGGCGCTGACAATCGTCACATTTTCATACGGCACGCCCAATTCCTCTGCGGCGATCATGCACATAGCCGTATCCGAGCCCTGGCCTATGTCACAAACTCCCGATAATATCGTAACGCTGGCGTCGTCGGCTACTTCCACCATGGCTGCGGAGTGATCCGGACGATTAAACCCGTATCCTACGCCGTAAAGATTGCAGCCAATACCGCGTCCTCTCTTTTTCAAAGCAATTCACCTCACATTTGGGCAAGATTGAGAATTAGAGTTTCTGTGCGTCCATATACTCTTTTACTTTTAAGAGAGTATCCTCAAAGCCGACGCTGCTTTCAAATACCTGACCTGTCGCCGTGGAAAGGCCGTGCCTGAGAGCGTTTTTCATGCGAAACTCCCAGGAATCCATGCCGATCTTCTCCGCAAGCTGCTCCATTTGCGACTCATGCGCAAAAGAAGCCTGCAGAATGCCAAACCCCCGATAGGGTCCGCATATTGTGTTATTGGTGTAAACGGCATAGGTATCAACCTGGATGTTGGGCACGTGATACGGGCCGGATAAATGCAGCCCCGCCTTTTTGGTGATAAAGTGACCGATGGAGCAGTACGCCCCCTTGTCGCTGTATATCGTGCCTTCGAGCGCCTGCAGTTTTCCCTCGGCGTCGCAACCGGTTTTTACCTTGAGAATCATCGGATGCCGTTTTGTGGAGCACATCATGGATTCCGACCGGCTCCAGGTAACGCGAACAGGCCGTCTGGTATGGTACGCAAGCAAAGCCGCCTGTATCTCGGTGGTGACGTCGTCCTTTCCGCCGAAAGCCCCGCCCGTCACCATCTGGATAACCCGAACCCGGTTAAACGGCAGGTTCAATACCGGCGCGATTTGCCGGCGGTCACGGAACGTGTATTGGGTGGATGTCTGCACGTTCATAATGCCGCCTTCGTCAAAAAACGCTACCGAAGTCTCGGGTTCGATGTACGCATGGTCCACACGCTGCGTGGTATAGGTGTCCTCCACGATATATTTGCATTTTGCAAACCCTTCGTCCACATTTCCTTTGCGCACCATTGTGTGCTGCAGAACATTCCCAGGGACATCCTCGTGCACCAGCGGCGCTCCTTCCGCCAATGCCTGTTCGACAGAAAACACACCGGGCAGTTCCTGATATTTCACTTTGATGGCCAGCGCCGCCGCTTCCGCCTGGTCCAGCGTTTCGGCCGCCACAAGGGCCACCGTATCTCCCATCATGCGGACTTTATCCTGTGCCAGCACGGGCTGATCCATAATGGCGAGGCCGAACCGGTTTTCCCCCGGAATATCCTTTGCGGTAAGCACCGCATGAACGCCCGGCATCTTTTGTGCGGCGCTGGTATCGATGGATACTATTTTCGCATGGGGATACTCGCTTCGCAGCGCTTTCCCAATGAGCATGCCGGGGATGCGAATATCGCCCGCGTAAGTCGCGGCGCCCAGCAGTTTGGCAGCCGCATCCTTTCGGATAAGAGGCTGGCCGACAATGTTACGCTCGTTCATCGCTGCAACCCTCCTTTCCGCTGGCAATTTCGATTGCTTTGACAATCTTGGCATATCCTGTACACCGGCACAAATTGCCGGAGACCGCCCGCCTGATTTCTTCCCTGGTGGGAGCGGGGTTCTTATCCAGCAGGGCTTTGGCGCTCAATATCATGCCTGGCGTACAGAAGCCGCATTGCACTGCGCCAGCCTGTTCAAACGCCTTTTGCAGCCTGCTCAGTTCTCCTCCCCGGGATACGCCTTCAATGGTGGTGATTTCGCACCCTTCCGCCTGCCCCGCCAGGATAAGGCAACTGTCCACCGCATCGCCGTTGAGAATAACGGTACATGCGCCGCATTCTCCCTCGCCGCAGCCTTCCTTGGTGCCGGTAAGATTGAAAACATCCCGTATCACATCCAGAAGGCGCATGGCCGGATCAATCGTTGCGGTATACGTTTTTCCGTTGATGATGAAACACATTTCCTTCATCATTCGTCACCTCCCTGCATTCGTTCAAACGCGCGCTTCAATACCGCAGCCGCGATGCGCCGCTTGTAGGGGGCGGTTTTGCGTGCGCCAAGCTTTTCGGCCACGATATTGTCCAGCATGCCGCAGGCCTGCTCCATCGCTTCGCCGGTGAGCGCTTTTCCAGTGAGGCTGTCTTCCAGCGCACGGACGCGATAGGCGGTCTTTCCAACCGCTCCAACAGCTATGGCGGATTGCGCCACCACGCCGTTTTCGAGGTGGATACGAATACCCAGGTTGATACGGGAGATTGCCAGCGCCTGCCGCCGCCCGATTTTCTCAAATGCCATGAATGCATTTGCATAGATCGGTAAAACAAACTCCGTCAATATATCCCCCGGGGCCAGGGCGGTCTGATTGACGCCCGTTAAAAGGTCCTCCACACGGACCGTACGCCGGCCTTCAGCATTGACCACTACGGCCTGCGCATCCATAGCCAGGAGAACTGGCAAACTGTCGGCGGCCGTGGCTGCGTTCGCCACATTGCCTCCAATCGTTGCGCGTGCGCGAATTTGCGGCGCGCCTACCTGAGACGCCGCCTCCGCCAGCATGGGGCAGTGTTTTAACACCAGGCTGTTCGATTCTATTTGATGAAAAGTGGCCATGCTGCCCACGTGCAGCGTCCCGTCATCGATATAAATCCGGGAGAGCCCAATGCGCGAAATATCCAACAGTCCTTCGGCTTTTATGTGCCGTTCCCGCAGCGCGATAATGAGATCGGTGCCGCCGGCCAGAATTTTGATATTCGCATTGTCTCTGAGGATCTTTGCCGCTTCATCCAGGGTAGCAGGCTGATAATACTGGGCAATCTGCAAAAAGACCCACTCCTTTCAGGAAAAATCTCCAAAACGTTCAGAAACTTCTAGTAGTTGCGCAAGGAAAGCATCCCCGTGTTATCAGGATGGTATCAGCCAAGCTTAATGGCGTTCGCGGGGCACATCTGAACACAAAGCCCGCATCCGTCGCACGTTTCGCGGCTTACCACATATGCGCTTTCGCCTTTCTCTATGGCGCGGTAGAAGCAGGACCGGCTGCAGATTCCGCAGCTTGTGCACAGATCCGCGTCGATACTGGCGAATTTTGGGTCCATAGTCGCAAGCTCTTCCACAGTCGTAATATCTGCGAGCGCGATGCCGCGAATTTCATCCAGGGATTGATATCCCTTTTCATCCATCCAGTCGTTGAGATCCTTGATCATTTTTGTGATGGCGCTGTATCCGTTCCACATCACCGCCGTACAGGACTGCACAGTGGTAGCCCCCAGCATGATATACTCGACAATTTCCCGGAAGCTCATAATGCCGCCTACGCCGCATAACGGAATTTTGACCGCGCGTGCCACTTCCGTAAAATGCCGCATGATAATGGGCTTGATCGCGGGGCCGGTATACCCGCCGTAACCGCGCAGGTGGGGCTTGCCCGTTTCAATATTCACGCCCGCGAAAGAACGTATCGAGTTGCTTATGGTGATGCCGGCCGCTCCCGCTTCCTCGGCGGCTTTCGCGATTTCAACCATATCGGTGACATTTGGGGTCAGCTTGACTGTGAAGGGAATCTTCGCCGCTGTGGCACCAGCTTTGACCTGGGCGTATGTCCGTTCGGCACTCTTCCCGATATGCATGCCCACGGTTGACGCCGGCATGGGGCAGGAAACATTGAGTTCCAGCAAATCCGCAAGCCCGGTAGCCTGAATTTCTTCAACCAGTTTAGCCGTTTCTTCGGGTTCGGGCATTGCCAGAATGCTGATGTGCATGGTTGCGCCGCCCTCTTTCGCCTTAGCGAGCTCCGTCTTAACCCATTCGTCGCGCGTCATGGTGGAAAACAGCTCCAGGTTAACCATTCCGATGGGTTTATTGAGATAGCGGTGCAGATATATGCGCCCGTTGCGCGGATGCTCCGCCCAATCCTGTTTGGGTCCTATGGTCTTGGGAATCACTCCGCCGATACCGGCCTGTCCGGCCAGGCGCATTGCTTCGCCGTCCCAGCCCGGAGTGGCTGACGCCAGCACCAAGGGGTTGCGATATTTGACGCCACAATAGTTTACTTCCAAATTAGCCATACTTCCACCTCGTCGTCGTTGATTTTTTAATTTATTGACTTTTATACAATGTAGCTTATAGTAAAAACATAACCTTCTGGGCACCCACCCTTAACCTATTTTCCTGGAGGGCAAAACCATGAGACTGCTCCTTTCCGATGCATTAAAGATATATCCCCTCTCGCTCTCCCACATCGTGGCGGGCCATAATGGCCTGCGCAAAGAAATTACCTCGGTCAACATCGTTGAAGTGCCGGAGGTCGCCCGCTGGATGCGCGGGGGCGAGCTCTTGTTTACCTCGGGCTATGCCTTCCACGGCGATAAAAACAAGGGGGTGGAGATACTCCGGGATCTTGCCGATCATCAGGTGACGGCCATGGCCATCAAGCCGGGGAAACATTTGACCAGCATCCCGCCGGAGATGATCGCGGCAGCCGATGAATTGGGATTTCCCCTTCTGGAAGTGCCCCATAATCTTCCGTTTATGGATTTCATGGAGCCCATTTTGGAGAAGCTGATCAACGAGCAGCTTTTCGCCCTTAAACGCGTCGAGGAAATCCACGCAAACCTGCTCGAAGCGCTGCTCACAGGGGAAGGCCTTGGCAAAATCTGTTCCACACTCAGTCAGATGATCCGTAATCCGTCCTTTGTGGTAGACCCCAAAGGCGAAATCCTGGCTTCCTCTCTCAAGAACAAAGGACTCCTCTCTGATTACGGCCAAATTTTTGCGAAGAACATTTCAAGTCTGCATGAGCAGCATCTGCACGGTCTCCAAGCCCACTCCTGGAGCAAATTACCCGCAATGGAAAACAGCGAGGACTATATACTTGTTCCGGTCAATACCAGCGGGCGAAGAGCCGCCTACCTGATTGCCCATGCCTGCAACAATGTTTTCGGCAACACCGACTATATCGCCCTTGAGCATGCCAGCACCCTTGTTTCCATCATATTGATGCAGGAACAGTCCATACTGGAAAAGGAATGGCAGTTGAAGGGGGAATGTCTTGAGGACCTGATCACGCATAATTACAGCGATGAAGATATGATGACGCGCCGTACGTGCTACTACCATATCGATTTTCATCAGCCATTCGTGATCTTCGCAATCGACATCGATCACTTCGTCTCCAGCATCGAGGAAAAGAACTGGAAACTGAAAGAGGAAAAAATTTACGGTATCAAACAGGAGATTTTAGGGGAAATCCGTCATAGCATCACCTTATTTCACCGGCCCGTGATCATGTTGAGCAAAAGCGACCATGTGGCGGTTCTTGCCAACATTCAATCCAAAGAGGATATGGACAAATGCCGCGCCCTTGTATACAGCACGATACAGGACCTGAACACCCGTTTCGTTATGCTGAATTTCTCCGCCGGTATCAGCCGGGTACACAAGAGCCTCGCTGACGCAGCCACATCCTATGAGGAAGCGCTCAGAGCGCTTCGTTGCGCCCCCCGGTTAAATACCAACGAGAAGGTGATCGCATTTGAGGATCTGGGAGCCTTCCATTTCTTTTATGAGCTCAAGGATTCCCCCACCACGCAGACTTTTTTACAGGAGCGTATGAACACGCTGCTGGCTCATGACAAAGACAAAAACGGCGAGCTCATCAATACCCTGTCGGCATATTTCCGCAACAACCAGAACATGCGAAAGACTGCGGATGCCCTGTTTATGCATAAAAACTCTGTAGCCTACCGTCTGCGCCTGGTCGAGGAGTTAACGGGCCTCAAACTCAGCGACAGCGAAAGCGCCTTCCAGCTCCAGCTTTGTCTGAAACTGATGGAAGTGCTTTAGACCGGAGCGAGATACTTTTCCAATGTATTCATTTCGCTCGCAAGTCCGATCTCCCGTGCAAAATCACAGAGCTCCGCGATTAAATCCAGCGGCAGCGTTACGCCGTTCGCCTTGTTTTCCGCCATTTTGTTATACTCCATCTCGCCCGGCAGGAATATCTCTTTCACGCCCGGCGCCTTTTTGCTTGCCTTTATATGGCGTACCAGGTCTTCCACCTTCTGTGCGTAGATATCCCAAGGCTGAAATTTCTCAACATCGATGACGATAAACATATGGCCAAGATTCTGAGGTCCGCTGAAATCGTGGAAGGGACAGCGCACATGCTGGCCATAACCGGAACCCATCAGAACGCCTGCCAATATGTCCACCGCGAGACCCAGCCCATACCCCTTGGGGCCGCCCACCGGCAAAAGGAAGCCGCCGTCCAGCGCTTTCTTGGGGTCGTTTGTTTCAATGCCCATGACGTCCGTAGCCCAGCCGTTGGGAATTTCGATCCCCTTTTTGTCGCTCAGTACGATCTTGCCTATGGCCGCGGCGCTCACCGCCATATCCACCACGATGTCCGGGTATTTCCCGCCGGGAAAAGCCGCCGAGAACGGATTGTTGCCCACGACCTTCTGGGCCCCTCCCGGGGCGGGCATCAGCGCCTCGGTGTTGCTGCACGAGAAGCCGATCATACGTTGTCTGGACGCGCGCATGGTATAATAGGCCGCCGTGCCGAAATGGTTGCTGTTGCGTACCCCCGTCATATACAGGCCGGTTTCCCTGGCGCGCTCAATGGCCATATCCATTGCCTTCACACAAGCCAACTGCCCCATGCAATTGTGGGCGTCCCAAATGGCAAATGCCGGCGTTTCCTGCAACAGTTCAGGCTCGGCCCGCGAATTCAGCACCCCGGCGCGCACCCGCTTCAGATACATGGTAACGCGCAATACCCCATGGGTATTCAGCCCCCGCAGATCCGCCTCCAGAAGGTTATCCGCGATGATGCGCGCATCCCGGGAGGAAAACCCTTCTTTCTCAAAGCAAGCCATTGAAAAAGCGTGCAGGTCCGCGC
>JAEWWD010000089.1 GCA_023396535.1 Bacillota bacterium | reverse complement strand
GAAACATCATCGACGCGGTTACCAAGACTGTCAAGGTGGAATTCTTCCAGACCGGCGACAGGGGCGTTACAGTCAGTTCTACCTATGCGGGCAGCGACCTGTACAAACCCGCGTCCGGCGAAGCGACGGTGTATTTTGACAGCCAAGGCCCGGTGATAGTACCCATCGGGCTGGAGAGATATCCCCGCGATAACGACGACGATGACGACGATGTCCCCCTCAATCCCGGCGCTGTCCCGGGCGCTGAGGACGTTCCTTTGGGCGTTCCGTCCACTGGCGGCTTGACGGATTGGAGCATCCTGGTCGCCGCGCTGGGCTTTGCGGGCCTTATGGTCGTCCGCGAGACGCGCAGGAAGAAATCGTAAAGATCATGTTTCAGGTATAAACCATGACGCCGGAGGCTGTTGCCTCCGGCGCTCTTGCTGTAGAACAGGACTAGGAGGCCATGGCTGACCATGAATGATTTCGCCTTGCGATTTGTACCTAAAAAAAATTTTTACAGCCTAACAAAATAATATAGAATGCAAGACGAGCTATACAATCCACCGGTTTTGTAGTAAGATAAGGGAGAAATATCAGATGCCTCCCCATGCGGGGGACACGTCTTTGGAAAGGTGCGTACGAAAGAATGCATGTAGCCGGCTATCGGTGCACGATTTGTCACCAGGAGTACTCCTATGAAAAGGATATGATGACTTGCCCGCACTGCGGTGAGAAGGGCATATTGGATATTATTTTCGACTATGACGCCATTAAAAAGGAATTCACCCGCGAATCCCTCGCGGCCGACCGTACCAACAGCATGTGGCGCTACCGCGCGCTTCTGCCTGTGGAAGGGCACGGATGGGAACGCTTTTTGCGCGTCGGCTGGACGCCGCTGTACCGTTCCAACCGTCTGGAAAAGCAGTTGGGCGTAAAGGCGCTCTATATCAAAGACGACGGGCTCAACCCCACCGCCTCATTGAAGGACCGCGCTTCCGCCGTGGCGGTCGCGCGCGCCAAAGAGCTGGGCTATGAAACTATTGCCTGCTCCTCCACCGGTAACGCCGCATCCTCCTGCGCGGGCAACGCCGCGCGCATGGGGCTGAAAACGGTTATATTCGTGCCGTCGCGCGCGCCCAAGGGAAAAGTGGCGCAGCTTTTGATATTCGGCGCGAATGTGGTCAGCGTGGAAGGCGACTACAGGCAGACATTCGAACTTTCCCGCGCGGCCATCGATAAATGGGGTTTCTACAACCGCAACGCCGGCATCAATCCCATCATGACCGAAGGCAAAAAGACGGTGGCTCTTGAAATCGCCGAACAGCTTTGCTTCCTGCCCACCGACTGGGTCGCCGTTTCCGTGGGCGACGGCTGCACCATCGGCGGCGTATACAACGGATTTGCGGATCTTTACAAGCTTGGGCTGATTGAGCGCATTCCCAAAATACTCGGCGTGCAGTCCGCCGGCTGCTCTCCCTTCGTGGACGCCGCGCAAAGCGGCTCCGAGCTTAAGCCGACAGAGGAAAACACTCTGGCGGACAGCATTGCCGTCGGCGTGCCGCGTAATCCCGAAAAGGCGCTGCGCGCTGTGCGCGACAGCGGCGGCGAGTGGATCGCCGTGCCGGATGACGCCATACTCGACGCCATGCGCCTGCTGGGCCGCACCGAGGGCGTATTCGGCGAGCCTGCGGGCGTAACGGCTACGGCGGGCGCAAAGCTTGCGGTGGAGCGCGGTATCATTCGTTCTGACGAAACCGTTACCGTCATTTGCACGGGCAGCGGCCTTAAGGACGTGGCGAACGCCATGCTGGCCGCGGGAGAGCCGTTCTCCTGCCCGCCGGATATCGAGGTTCTTTCCAAAAGCGGGCGGATTCAATAAAACACGAACTGCGCCCCGTTTACAAAACGGAATGTTCGGTATATAATACGTATTTGTTTCGGGTTTCTCTCGGGATTTTCTCCATGTTACTTTTGCCCGGTTGCATCATTCGCTTTGGCGAGTGTAATCAATACGCAACAAGAAGAAAGAGGAGGAAACACGCATGAAAAAATTGCTCGCACTGCTGATGACGGCCATGATGATTTTTGCCGTTACAGCCTGCACCTCGCCCGCGCCTGCCGCGACTCCTGCTCCGGCCGCTACCGAAGCCCCCGCTGCGACTGAAGCGCCCGCTACCGAAGCCCCCGCCGCCGGTATCACCAAGGATGCCATTAAGGTAGGCTTCATTCACATTTCGGACCCGAGCGACGGCGGATATACCTATAACCACGACAAGGGTACCCAGAAGATGAAGGCCAACCTCGGCCTGCGTGAAGATCAGGTGATCAGCAAGTACAACGTGCCGGAAGACGATTCCTGCGCAACCGCCATCAAAGAGCTCGTGGATGCCGGCTGCAACATCATATTCGGCACCTCTTTCGGCTTTGAGGACTATCTGCTTGCCGCCGCCAAGGAATATCCCGACATCCAGTTCTGCCATGCTACCGGCTTCCAGGCCGCGGGCAGCGGACTCTCGAATTTCCACAACTACTTCGGCGCGATCTATGAAGCCCGTTACCTGTCGGGTATCGCAGCCGGCCTCAAGACGCAGACCAACAAGCTCGGTTACGTCACGGCCATGCCCTTTGCCGAGTGCATCAGCGGTTTCACCGCTTTCTATCTTGGCGCAAAGAGCGTTAACCCCGATGTGACCATGGAAGTCAAGTACACCAACAATTGGAATGATCCCACCAAGGAAGCACAGGTTGCGCAGGCGCTCATCGACGACGGCTGCGACGTGCTGTGCCAGCATGCCGACTCCACCGCGACCCAGACCACCGCGGAAGCCAACAACGTATGGGCCGTTGGCTACAATTCGGACATGATCTCCGCAGCGCCCAAGGCTTCCATGACCTCCGCCATCTGGGATTGGAGCGTTTACCTCACCATGGCGGTGCAGGATGTGATCGACGGCAAAGAGATTCCGACGGACTTCTCCGGCGGCCTCAAGGAAGGCGTTGTGGATATCTCGCCCCTGAATGACGCTGTCGTAGCCGAAGGCACAAAGGATGCCATCGAAGCGGCCCGCGCCAAGCTGATCTCCGGCGAACTGAAAGTGTTTGTTGGACCGCTCAAGGGCGAAGGCGTTGACTTTGGCGGCAACAAGGTCACGGTCGACCTGAAGGAAGGCGAAGAATTCGTCGAACCGCAGAGCGCTCCGAGCTGGAACTACATTATCGACGGCATAACCGTCGTCCAATAAGGGAAAGCTGTTGGGCAGGGCCGCGGCAGCGGCCCCGCCCTTTTTCTAGCATGGTATGTCTGCGCCGGCTTAGAGTCCGCCTGGAGTGCATGGATGGCGCACGCAAAGAGAGCGGCCTTGTCGTTAGTTTTGCTGTTTCATCCATTTCATAGACGAAAGGGGGATTCTACTTGGCACAAGCTGCAGAAACCGCTATCTGCATGCGTGATATCACGAAGACCTTCGGGTCCGTATGCGCGAACAACAGGGTGTGCATGGATGTCGCCCGGGGCGAGATCCTGGCGCTGCTGGGGGAGAATGGTTCCGGCAAGACCACGCTCATGAACATGCTCTCAGGAATTTATTTCCCGGACAGCGGCGAGATTCTCGTGAACGGCAGGGAGGTCGTCATTCGCTGTCCAAAGGATGCCTTTAATTTGGGCATTGGCATGATCCACCAGCATTTCAAATTAGTGGACGTGCTTACGGCGGCAGAAAACATCGTGTTGGGTCTGCCGGGCGGCGTGCATATCAACCGCAAAGCCATCGCTGAGGAGATCAGCAATATTGCCAGGCGTTACGGCTTTGAGCTGGATCCGAACAAGAAGGTATATAATATGTCGGTCAGCGAGAAGCAGACCGTGGAAATCATAAAGGTGCTTTATAGAGGCGCCAGTACGCTGATACTGGACGAACCGACCGCCGTACTCACCCCGCAGGAGACGGAAAAGCTGTTTGCCATTCTCCGCAACATGAAAGCGGACAACAAAGCCATCATTATCATTACGCATAAGCTCAATGAAGTGCTTGCCATTTCCGACCGTGTGACGATCCTCAGAAAGGGCCATTGTATCGATACGGTGCCGACGAAGGACGCGACCGTGCAGTCCCTTACGGAAGGCATGGT
>JAEWWD010000073.1 GCA_023396535.1 Bacillota bacterium | reverse complement strand
AGGTTTCCCTGGGAGGCGGCGCGAAGGGCGCAAAGGGAGGCAAGCTCTGAGGAGCATTACATAAAGATATTTGTATGGACAGGAGAGCACTATTAAGATGAGCCTTTACAGTGAATGGAAAGAACGGACCGAACTCGAAAGAACACCTGACGAACACAAGCAATTTTGGGACGAGTACCTGGATGCGGAAACGGAAATCTACAAAAAGCTGCTATCCGATACTTCCCATGTATATACGGGCACTCTCGCGGAACTGGCGGATACGTTCTCCATGGAACCCGTCACATTCGCAGGATTCCTCGACGGCATAAACACCAGCCTGAAAAAGGAACTGAAGCTGGATAGCCTGGGCCTCAACAGTAAGATATCGCTGGATATCGATCTGGAGAAGCTGTATTTTAACATGCTGGACGCAAAGGCGAGTTGGCTGTATACGCTGCCCCAGTGGGATGAACTGCTGACGGAGCAGCGCCGCAAGGAGATCACAAAGGAGTTTCGGGCCTCAAAAATGTATATCAGCGAAGAGACGATAGGACGAAACGACCCCTGCCCCTGTGGAAGTGGTAAAAAATATAAGAAGTGCTGCGGAAAAGCCGGCTGAAAATAAAAATCCCGCAAGTTGAAGTTTCAAAAGAAAAGAACGAATTAAATTAATATATAGATTCAGTTTGTTGCAAACGGCAAAACCGGTGAAAGCCGGCGACGCAAAACCACGGTCCTAAACCGCGAAAGCGGCAGGGAGGCCGGGCTGCCAGCAGACGTATATGCGTTTGTAGTTGCAGTCTGTCCTTTTTGGCGGACTGCTATTTTGTTGAGCGCGTATAGGGGGATGGCTATGGTATTTCATTTTGAATGGGATGGCACGCTCGCGGCGCAATTGCTTGTAATATTGGATATCGTCGTGCTTTGCTGGACAGCGTATCTTTTGGCGAGGCGTATCCAAGTTATGCGAAAGCCGTTTGTCATATTTACGATGATCACACAAGTCGTTTACATCGCTTGGCGCATACTGTTTACGCTTCCGCACGGCAGCACGATCGGTATGGTCATGGCTGTGCTTCTGCTGCTTGCGGAAGCCTTGGGCGCATTTCAAGCCATTACGCACCGTATGCTTTATTTGCGCGATCCCCTGCGTATGGAAAGCCGCCTGCCTGCCTATGAAGACCTTCCTTCTATGGACGTGTTGATCTGTACCTATAATGAACCGGCCAAGGTAATTGAAAAAACGGTGGCCGCCGCAGCGGCGCTTTCCTATCCGCGGGACAGGCTCCGCGTATTCGTATGCGACGACGGCAGGCGGCTTGAAATCAAGCAAATTGCGGAGAAATATGGTGCGCGATGGGTAACGCGCCCGGACAATCAGCATGCGAAAGCGGGCAATCTGAACAATTGCCTCCGTACGATGTCCAAAGCGGAGTTTTTTTTGATACTGGATGCGGACGTCGTTGTGCGTTCCTGTTTTCTGGAGCGCACGATGGGGTATTTTTACAATCCCAAAGTTGCGTTCGTGCAAGCGCCGCAGGTATTCTATACGCCTGATCCCTTCCAGCACAATCTGAAACTCAGGGAACGCATCCCCAATGAACAGGATTATTTCATGCGTGAGATACAGCCGCGCCGTGCGGCTTACAACGCGACGCTGTTCGTAGGATCCAACGGCGTATTCCGCCGAAGCTATATCGACGAAATCGGCCTTATTCCAACTGAGAGCATCACGGAGGATATCGCGACAAGCCTGCTTCTGGAAGCGAAGGGCTACAGCGGCGTGACGGTGGATGAAGTGTTGGCCGTAGGCCTTTCGGCGGAATCCTTTGCGGATTATGTCACCCAGCACGAGAGATGGGGAAGGGGCAATATTCAGGTCCTAAAGAAATATAAACCGCTCACGCGCAAGGGGCTTAGCTGCATGCAGCGGCTTTTATATTTGGACGGCATATTATACTGGCTATTCGGATTCCAGAAAATAATATACATCATAGGCCCTATATTCTTTCTCTTGACGGGCATTCCCATATTTCGTTCGGATCTGTTCAGCATGCTGCTATTCTTCGTGCCAACATATACGCTGTCCATGACGACGTTCAAGCTGTTTTCCTACCGGAACAGGACGATGCAGTGGGCGCATATCTACGAGGTGGCTATGGCGCCTTACATGGCGATTTCCGCGCTGCTGGAGCTGCTCTTTTCCTTCAGAATCAAATTCAAGGTCACGCCTAAAGGACAATCGCGCAACAGGACAAGCTTTTCGTTGCGTACTGCCATGCCCCATATCATATTGACTGTCTTGAGTGCGGCGGCGCTTGTTGTTGGTGTGACGAAGCTTAAGGCGGATCCCGTTTATATGATCCCCGTATATCTTCTCAATCTGTTCTGGCTGCTGTATAACGGGTGGAGCCTTATCGTCAACATAGCTGTCTGTTTTGAGCGTCCGCGGCTGAGAGCGAGCGAGAGGTTGCATGTGAACGGAACCGTACGCGTGATCTCCGACGAAGGCATTGCCTTTTTCGCGCGGCTGTCGGACATGTCCGAAGGCGGGTGTCTGATGTACGTGGATATAGATGAGGAACGGCTGGATGCGCTTAAGAATATCCGTTTATACTTCCCGGATATGTCGCCTATCTGTGGCAGTATTGTTCGTGCGGATAAACGAAACAAAACGCTTGGCGTGCGGTTTGAACAGTTAACTCCAGCGGAATACCAGGCGGTGGTACGGTTTGTATTCGACCAGCAACGCAAAGGATACGGCGCATTCCGCAAACGCGGACACAGGCATGGACCGGAAAGGCAGGGGAGTCGGGGGGAGACAATTCCCGTTTCTGCACTGCAGCGGGAAAACGAAGCTTCTGCCAGCATAAAATCCGTGGCGAATTGACTCTGTACACACAAAAAAGCATACGGACTATGCTTTATTGCGCGCGAGATAGCGCCATGGAGGGCAGAACAAGAGGATGCACTGGACAGTCTGCCAACGTTTGATACCGAAATACAATTTTCAATGGTTATTCCCATTGACATGGCAATCGCTTTCTGCTAGAATACTTTACTGTCGGTAGTGCGAAGGGGACCTGTAAAGAAGGTATACCGGCGGTTCTGGACTGACCTGCTCAACTTTCTTCCTGCGCCTGTAGCTCAGCAGGATAGAGCAACGGCC
>JAEWWD010000061.1 GCA_023396535.1 Bacillota bacterium | reverse complement strand
GCGCGGGGGGGGGGGGGGGCTCCTGGGGGGGGGGCGGGAGCATCAACCTCGTGTGGCGGCTATGTATGGCGCCGCTTGAGGTGGTGGATTACGTGGTGGTGCATGAGCTTGCGCACCTGAAGCGCCGGGATCATTCCGCGGCGTTCTGGCAGGAAGTAGAACGCATACTGCCCGCATATAAAGAGCAAAGGAGGTGGCTGAAGCAAAACGCCCGGCTGCTGGAGCTGTGAGGAGAGAAATTAGGGCGGCGTATCTCAATAAGACGGAAGGAGAAGTTTCATGAAGAGTTATCGAAAGGAACTGCATTTCCATCTGCCGACGAGAAGAGGCCTCGTGAACATCACCGACCAGGTACAGAGCTGCATCGACGAAAGCGGGATACAGGAGGGGATCGCGCTCGTCAACGCCATGAACATCACGGCGAGCGTGTTCATCAACGATGATGAAAGCGGGCTGCACCGCGATTTTGAGCGCTGGCTGGAAAGGCTCGCGCCTGAAAAACCCTACAACCGGTACGACCACAACTGGAACGACCACAACGGCTATGAGGATAATGCCGACGCACATCTCAAGCGCTCCGTCATGGGCCGCGAGGCGGTGACCGCCGTAACGGCCGGTCGCCTGGATTTCGGCACATGGGAGCAGGTTTTCTATTTTGAATTTGACGGCATGCGGGATAAACGCGTGCTTGTAAAGATTATAGGCGAATAATCTCAGATGGGCGGCGACCGCTGCCGCCGGATGGCTTCTATATAGGAGGACATGCGGGCTTCTATTGTGATGCCCGTAACGTCAAGCAGGCGTTGGGACGTATCCCATCGCGCCTGTTTGGATGCGAGTGATAAATAGCCGGGTACTTATCGAGGCATGAAGGGCAAGAATTTAGCCCATCCATATTGTGCGCATGGCTTCTGCGCGCAATATCAATGGGCATACTCTTCAATGCGGGGAAAACAGTATTCTGTTACTTAAATCTCACAGCGGTCCCGTACGCCATGACCTCTGCCGCGCCCTGCATGACGGCGGCGGACGCGTACCGGATGTTCACGATCGCATCCGCGTGCAAAGCCTCGGCCTCCGCGACCATGCGCTTTGTCGCGAGCGCTCTCGCGTCGTTCATCATTTCCGTATACGCTTTCAATTCGCCGCCGATGAGCGTTTTCAGGCCCTGTGTAATATCGCGGCCGATGTTCTTGGATTGTATGGTGCTGCCCTTTACCATACCCAACATTTCCAGTTCTTTTCCCGTAATGTAATCAGTATTTACTAAGATCATCTTCTTCACCGCTCCTTATTTCCTTAATTCGTTCAATGAGTACATAAACGCTGCCCCCGGCAATAAACAAAGGGAGTATGCCGCAGAGCAGTTTCACCAGCAGAGGTATTCCGTCAACGACAATACACGTGATCGCAAAGGCGATGTAATATAGGACGACTATGACGGAAATCACAATGGGCGCGATCATCTTTTTTGTATGAGGCTTCATGTTTTCACCTTCAACGATAAAATACAGCCCACGCCGATATTTCGATTATCTTTATTATAGCAAAGCGGATGCCAAAATACATGAATATCATGAAATTTGCAGGATTATTTGGGTCCAGCATGGGCGGACCGGATATGCCTGTGCATTGAACCGGGTAAGAATCAATTATTTGTAAAAAATAATATCATCGCAAGATATTACTAATCCGAACAAGAAACTGCAAGAATGTTTCCGCCCCCATGCGATAAGCTAGCTATAAACATGATGGCCTGACATATCTGCTGGCAGTATTTTTGTGATTGGAGGCATATTTTGATGAGTATTTTGAACGACATTTCTGAAAATCTGCAAATGGGAAAAGCCAAAGTCGTAAAAGAACTGGTGCAGCAAGCCGTAGACGAAGGATTGCCCGCCGAGGAGATTTTACAAGAAGGGCTTCTCTCCGGCATGAACGTGATTGGCGTAAAATTTAAAAACAATGAAATATTCGTGCCCGAGGTGCTGGTGGCCGCGCGTGCGATGAATATGGGCGCTGCCATATTAAAACCCCTGCTTGCGGCCGGCGGCGTAAAAGCGTCCGGCAAGGTCTGCGTGGGTACGGTGAAGGGCGATCTGCACGATATAGGCAAAAACCTCGTCAAAATGATGATGGAGGGCAGGGGTCTGGAGGTCGTGGACCTGGGTACCGATGTGTCGCCGGAAAAGTATGTACAAACCGCCGTCAACGAAAACTGCCAGGTCATCTGCTGCTCCGCACTGCTCACCACCACCATGAACGTCATGGAAGAGGTGGTAAAAGCCGCGGAAACAGCCGGAATTCGGGATAAGGTAAAGATTATGGTTGGCGGCGCGCCGGTTACGGACGCTTACTGCCGGCAGATCGGCGCCGATCAATACGCGCCGGACGCGGCAAGCGCCGCCGAGACCGCCGTGATGCTTTGCAAGGGCGCATAGCCCCTCGAGGATAAGCATATGCCGAAGGAATTATTGTTTCGCACACTGCGCCACGAAAAAACAGAGCGCGCCCCCTGGGTCCCCTTTGCGGGCGTCCACGCGGGAGCGCTGGTCAACGCGGACGCCGTCGAAGTGCTTACGAATGAAGATACGCTGGTGAAATCCCTGCTGGAGGTCAATCGCCTCTACAGCCCGGATGGGCAGCCGGTCGTATTCGATTTGCAAATTGAGGCGGAGATACTCGGCTGTGAACTCGTCTGGGCGAAAGACAGCCCTCCGAGCGTATCGAGCCATCCTCTTAGCGATACCATGACGGTGCCGTGCCTGTGCACGTTGCCGACGCCGGAAGCGGGGCGCTTACCCATGGTGCTGTCCGCCATGCGGCGCATGAAGGAGGCGGTCGGCGGCACGACCGCGCTGTACGGCCTGATATGCGGCCCGTTCACGCTGGCCAGCCATTTGCGCGGCAACGACATTTTCATGGATATGTATGACGACGAAGACTACGTGAAGGATCTCATGCATTTTTGTGAAGCGTGCGCAAAGCGTATGATCGATTTGTATCTGGACGCGGGCATGGACGTTATCGCCATTGTGGATCCGCTTGTCTCGCAAATCTCATCCGGCCATTTTGAAGAGTTTCTGACGGCGCCCTATACGGAGCTTTTCCGTTATCTGCGGGAGGAAAAGCGGGCGTTTTCCTCGTTCTTCGTATGCGGGAACGCTACGCGGAACATCGAAGTCATGTGCAGGACCGCCCCCGATTCCATTTCGGTGGATGAAAACGTGGATATCATGGCGGCCAAAGCCATTTGCGACAAATACGATATCGCGATCGGCGGCAATATCCCGCTCACCTCCATGATGCTGCACGGCACGCAGCAGGACAACATGAAGTTCGTTGTGGATTTGCTCAAAAAGCTGCCGGAGTACAGGAATTTCATTTTAGCGCCCGGCTGCGACATGCCCTATGCGGTACCCGTTGAAAACTGCATCGGCGCTGCGCAGGCGGCGCTGTAC
>JAEWWD010000040.1 GCA_023396535.1 Bacillota bacterium | reverse complement strand
TCGGTGTACAGCAGCAACCGCCCGCTTTCGGGCATATAACCCTCCTGAGAATAATAGGTGATTACCTCTTCCCAACTGCATATGGGAAGCGAAGGGGCATACAGCCGTTCCATACCATCATCCCCCACCAGAAGCGGTATGGCATTGAGCCCGGCGTTCGCCCATTCGAGTTTGCCTGTGGTCGGATCCAGCAGCGCTACAAACATGGATACATAGATCTGTATGTCATGCACCATGGCCAAAAACGCTTCCCGCGCCTTGTACAGCATATGTACGGCGGATTTGGCGCGTATGCCGCGCAATGCGTTCGCGAGCAGCAGCGTGATCATGGCCGCCGCCATACCGTGCCCGGCAACATCCGCCACGTAAAAACACAAGCGGCCATCCTGCTGTTTCAAACAGCCGAACATATCCCCCCCCAAGCTGCTTGCAGGTAAATACCGGGAAATGACGTTGACCTTAGAGTCGGGCAGGCCCTGCGCCAAAAAAAGCTCGCGCTGCATGCGCGCCGCCAGGTTAGCCTCCCGCAGCAGACGTTTGTTCTGCGCGCGCAGCGATTCCTGCTGGGTGATTTGTTCCGTTATATCCCGAAACACTTCCACGGTTCCGATCGCATTGCCGTCGGAATCATACAGAGGGGATGCGTTCACCCAATACGTACGCCCTCGGAACCGCTTGTTCTTTTGATGGGTTTTTCCGGTCGACAGAGCCTGCTTGGATACGCAGTTTCTGCATGGATTGCTTATACAAAACATATCGCTGCACGAACATCCAACCTGAGAACCGAAGCAGTGAGCATAGCTTTGGTTACTCATGACGACGCGTTGAGAAAGATCGAGCACACGCAACATGTCCTGCATGGCATCCAGTACGCCTTGCAAAACCTCTGCGGTTTTCGTTTTGAGCATGCTTGCCTCCGTCCGGAATGCCCGTCAGCCCTGTCTTTCTGTCTTCGCGTCGCCCTTGAGGATATGTTTTTTTGCCGTTTCCTGAAAATGCGCGTTGGCTTCCTGAAGTTTTTCACTGATAAGTGTTCCGCAATCTTCATACTCCTGAAGAGCCAAGGCATTCAGACGAGCGCGTTCCTGTTCTCCCGTTTCATCAAGCGTGGGAATCTCTACCGGCATGCCTTCCACAAAATTAATTTGCCTTTTCATTATAACACGCTCCTCCCGTTTTTCTCAACACACGAGTCGCATGATACCAATTTCATCATATCATATGAATAGATAAAACACGACAAAATTCGACGATTATTAAGAAAATTCACGCTAGCTATGGAACGATAGCAGGCACATAGTATAATCAAATACGAATACATGTGAAATGGGGTTTCGCAAATGCTCGTCATAGATCGTTTTGAAGGAGAATATGCGGTTTGTGAATGTGAAACGGGAGAGTTTGTGCATGTCCGCCGCGGGTTAATAGCGGATGACGCGCGCGAAGGCGACGTATTGATATGGACCGATAACGCATATCTGGTCGACGCCGCACAAACCAGATCGCGCGGCAAGCGCATTCATCAGAAAATGGGCCGTCTGTTTTCAAAAAAACGTCCGCCTGAAAATTTATAATACATATAGCCAAAGCAAAATTCCCATGGAAATGCCTGCAAGGCACAGCAGCAGCGCGCCGGATGTGGCGAGCGTGCGCCTGCGCTTTATACAATGCCAGGCATAGATCGCGCCATACGCTGTCGCGACCCCATCCAAAATTACAAACAAGAGCATAGCAATCACTCCCCCGCGTTATTCCAGGCGAGACTGAGTCGGGTTATACTCAAGCAGAATCTCGACGGAGAAATCCGCCTCGGTTTTCGCATAAGCCGCCGGCCAGTCAAACGATTCCCATTGATCGGTATCCGTAAACTGCATTACGGCGGCTTTGCCCAGTTCAAAAGCGTCGCAGCCGAGATCCCGGCAAGCGTAGAATACAGAACGCATGCCTTCCTGCAAATACTCAGAAAAATATCGGGCAAGTTCTTCGCGGCTGGTATCCGCAACGGCAGCCGGCTGTTCCACCGATGCATAGAGCGACAGTTGAAATTGTGCCGACGGATGCTCTCCAAGCAAAAGCGTTGTCCGCGGTTCGCCCTTGCGCTGCAGCAACACGCTGATCAATCGTCCTTTTGGATCCGGAAGCCGCAGCCTTCCCGTTTGAAATTCCCCCGTTGCCATCAGCAGCAACTGTGTATGTGGGCCGTTCAGAAATCCCTTCAACTGTGCTCCATGAAACAAAGCGCTCCCCATCATGCCGGAGTCCAACCCGCCTTCCCTGCCCGTCTGTCCGGGAAGATAACCCTGTTCTCCCAGTATATCCGCCGTGGGCGATGGAGTTGGCGCCTGTTCCGCCTGCTTATCCTGTTTTTCCTTCTCCCCCTCAGGCGCCTTGGCAGGCTGCCCGGCGTTGGACTTTTCCTCCCCTCCTTCTTCGCTGCTCTGCTTTTCCAGCATTCCCAAAGGCATCACGATATCGCCCGCCTCGTTCCATGCGCGGTCGTAAAACTGCGCGAGCGTGATCGCAGGAATATATCCCGTAGTCGCCCCATATTCCACAAAGCTGTATTGCATTTTGGCGATATTCGGGTTCAGTTCGCTCTGCAGTCCGCACAGGTATTCCTGCGCCTGGCCGCGTACGGCGATAAGATTGGCGTAATACCGTATGTGCAGCGTACCCAGCGACGCGGAAAGGAGCCGCTCCAGCGTACCGCTGCGCGCCGCCTCCTCGCCGAACACGATGGCGGTCGTACGGGAAAGATTCAGCGCAAACGGCACCCCGCTTTCTATGAGTTCAACGGCCTCGAACAAATCTTCGCACTCAACGCCCACCAGCGGGCAAATGTCGCTTTCGGAGCTTTGCTGGCCTCCATTGCCACGTTGCAGCAGCATACTGATATAAAAGGGCTTTCCTTTGCCCTGATCCACGCCAATCACCAGCGCGTAACCATATTCATCCGGACTACGCGCGCCCATGCAACCGGACAACACGAGCGAACATACGCAAAGCAGCGCTACGGCAGCTTGTTTTATTCTTGAACGGCTCATGCCTTTGCCTCCTTTTTCCCGGCGCGATGGAACAAGGCGCATATTAATGACGCAAGCATTACCGGCGCTATGGCGATGATCCATCCATAAACGGATAATATGGCGGCGGCTTTTTCCACAAACGCCGCCTCTACGTGCAACAGCATTGAAAGAGCCCCCACAAACGCGGCAAACGCTGCGACTGTCGGCCGGATATCCTCCTGCGCGAAGGATTCGGCAAACAATAGCGCGGCAATGTAAATATAATATCCCGCCGCCAGCATGCCGGACAGCACCCACCCGAACAACAGAAGTTTATCCAGCCGGGGAAAGTATCCCCCCGTCCGAAAATTCATGGTGATGCGATACATAGGCGAGTGCATTTGCGCGAGGTCGCGATACGGATATGTCATGCCGAGGCAAAGCTGGCATAGGGCGCTCAGTACGCCTGCAGCTATTCCCGCCCCGTAACCCGCTCTGCGCGCCGCCACCGTGCCGTGCACGCCGCGCGCCACAACGAGAAGCCCTATGAGCGCGGGGAAGAACAACAGGGAATTGCGCGCGCCCATATCCAGCAGGTGCGGCGTTCCATCTCCCAGGAACGGTGCAAGCCGGTGCGGCTCGTAATTATACGCCGCCATTATGAGCGCGCCCAGAAGCATGGCCAAAACAAACCATAGAAAAAGCCGGGCCGCTCTGCCCACCCCCTCCAGTCCAAACCAGGCGGGCAGGAAAGAGGCGGGTACCAGGTAGGCAAGTATTTGCCATTCCGCTGCATCCGGGTATACGAAACGGCTCAGCATAAGGGAAAAACGGCTAAGCACCGACGCCGCTGCAAAAAGAAGCAGTATGGAAAGTAGCAGCGCGGCAGCGCGGCCAAATATGCCGCCCAAGCCTGTACGTAACAGCTCCCACAGCGTTTCACAGCCCGCGCGCCGCATGGCGCCCGCCGCAAATAAAAACGCAACGAGCGCCAAGCCTGCTGAAAGCAGCATGGACAGGTATGCGGAATTCCCGTGCGCATACAGTTCCCGAGCATCCGGCGTAAATATGCCGCTCGCGGCGGCCGCTATTGCCGCGGCGCACAGCGTCTCCTGCCTACCGATGCGCCCCTGACGCAGATTCATTTCGTTCCCTCCTGCGTGTTGGTATAATCCTCCCCGCGCTGATGCTGCGTAATGGGGCCGCGCAATATCACAGGCCGGGCCGAATAGGTTTTAGGCGCTACCGGCGTTAAAAACGGTACCCCGTAGGATTTGAGCGACGCCATCCACACGCCCATCATCAACACGCCCGCCGTAACGCCCAGCAGTCCCCCCGCCCATCCCAGGGCAACCAAAATGAGGCGAAAATACTCCGCCGCAATCTGCGTGGAATAATCGGGTATTGTAAAATTCCCCATGCCCGCCAGCGCCACGATGATGAGCACCACCGTACTCACCATATTGGCCGCCACGGCAGCCTGTCCGAGTATGAGGCCGCCGATGATGCCAATGGCCTGCCCAACCCCGCCGGGTACGCGCAGGCCCGCCTCCCGAAGCAATTGGAATACCCACAGCAGAAATATCATCTCAACGCCCAGCGGCAAAAACACCATCCGCCGCGACGCAATGATGGTGGTCACCACTTCGGTAGACAGCATGCCCTGATGATGCAGCGCAAGGGCCATAAAATACCCCGGCAGCAATACGCTTATGCCTGCGCCTATATAACGCACCACGCGCAATACGCTTCCAAGCGGCCGGCGCATATAGGAATCTTCCGACGTGGCCATCAGCGTGAACATTGTAACGGGCATGACGTTAACGGTCGGGCTGCCTTCGCACAGCACGACCACATGCCCCTGCATGATATGCGCCGCTGCCCGGTCCGGCCGTTCCGTCGTCAGCACCTGCGGCAGCGGCGACAGACCATGCCCCTCTGTCAGTTGCTCCAAAGTACCGCCGTTGAGCACCATTCGCGTATCCACATTGGCCAGACGGCGCTTGACCTCTTGCAGCAGTGCGGGGTTGACTACTCCCGCGCGGTAAGCTACGACCAGTATCACGTTATTTTTTCCGCCGGCGTCCTGAAACTCGCAAACGAAGTCGTCGACCTTTATGATGCGCCTTAATAGCGTCACATTCGTGCGGATGCTTTCGATAAAGCCCTCCTGAGGGCCGCGGATAACCTTTTCATTTTGTGTGGTGTCCACGCCGCGCTTTTCAAAACCGCGCGTATCCATCAGCACCGCCTGGGCGTCGCCATCTATGAATACGGCCGTCCTTCCTTCGCTGATAGCCATTTTGATCTTATCCCAATCGTTTTCCAGCGAGGCGTCTTGTTGGGCAAACACATGCTCAAATGCATATTGAGCCCGGTTTTCTCCCGCAGCCATCATGCAACCGGGCTGCATGCCCTGCCGCAATATAAAATCATTGATCTGCTCGGAGCTTGCCATGCCGTTGATACATACGACAAGCGCGGGAATAGTACCGCCGAGCATAAATCTCCTGAACAGTACATCCGGGTTGATATCGGAAAAGAACTCCTTTTTCAGCCGCTGCTCATTTTCTGCCACGCTGCTCGTCGCGGGCGGTGAAGGCGGCTGCTGTTTGGATTGCTCGGAATCCGGCCAGCCGCCAAAAAAGCCGGGATTGCCTTCTTCCGTCTCCAGAAGCTCAAACTCCGTTTCCGGTTCGTCAAAGCGTAATACTTCCCAAATAGAACGTTTCATAGCGCCTCCCGCCTACAGTATTTGCCGCGCAACAAAAAAGCATTCCCTATAAAAGGAATGCCATGTTCGATTGTCTTTTCGGAAGGTTTCAAGATTTGATGCGTTCCCGCATGGCGTCCAGTCCCTTGAACATGCGGCTGAGTATGCGCAACACCTGCTCGCGCTCCTCCCCTTCAAAATCCTCAAGCAGGTTATTTGCAATCATGTCCACATCCATTTCGCACCAGCGGGCAAACTCCTGCCCTTTTTTTGTCAGGGATATGCGGTTGCATCGGCTGTCCGTCGGATCCTGTTCGCGCTTTACAAAGCCGCTTTTCTCAAGCCGCCTGAGCGATACACCGGCGGAAGATTTGCTTATGCCCAGCGCCTGCGCCAGTTCGTTCTGGCTGGGTTTTCCCAAATCGCGGATCTGAAACAAAAAGGCGGGCTGCCCTTCATACAGTCCATATTTCTGCAATGTATGCTGCATGCAGAACGCATGCGCCTGGCATAATTGCATAAAGACTTCCCATGCGTCGCGCGCAACATTCTGATTCTCACGTACGGCCATTTAAGAAGCCTCCCTCCCTATTTTTTGCTTTTACGTGCGGAAACGCGCTCGATTTCCCTGCCGAGGCGAATAAACCGGAACATACGGTTTGCCGCGCTGTCAAACACCGCCGTCGCCTTATCCCTAACCGCTTCGCGCGTTATGGGTTCGTCCGAGGCCGCGATGATGCTGCATTCGCATTGCTCCAGCAACGTTTCTCCGCCCTCGCCCAAACAGCCGGCGATAAGGGCCACCGGCGTCTTCTGCTTCGCACAGCGGCTGAGGATTGCCCCGACGGCTCGGGCGGGCAATAGGCTACTTGCATCCAGCCTCCCCTCGCCCGTTACCACCAGTGAGACGTTTTTGATTCTCCGCTCGAATTCGGCAGCATATAGGAGCGCATCGATGCTTTGCATACGCTCGGCGCCGAGCAGCCCGATCAATACGGCGCCCAGTCCGCCCGCCGCCAGCGCCCCCGGCTGCGAGCCGGCGTCGAATCCGGCCGCCTGTTCCAGGAGCCGCGCGTAATGCTTCATATCCTCGCCAAGCGGCTGTGCGCAATCCGTCATCAGAATAAAACGCGTTTCACTTACGCGGGAATGCATGAGCTCGGTATCGATTCTGTCAATCCGAGCAAAGTCATCCGGCGTTCCGCTCAGCTCGTTTCCTTCACCATCCAGCAGCTTAACGCCAAGCGCCCGTAAACAGCCCAGTCCGCCGTCGTTAATACAGCTATCCGTAAGCCCAAATATAATTTCATGTAACCCTTCGTCCAAAGCGCGGCGTATGATCTCGCCGATGCCAAAGCTGGAGCAATCGCCCGCCGTTCCCTCCTGCGCGACAAAAGCGCCTGGCATTTCAATAAGGGCCGTGCTGCCGCGCAGCACGGCATACCGCGCCTGCGCCTTTCCCCCGCGCGGTCCCTGTATTTGCACGGTTCTGCCCGTGCCGTTGCATGCGGTCAAAATAGCGTCCACCGTACCTTCCCCGCCGTTTGCGATGGGCAGGGGTAATATGCGAACGCCTGTGAAATGCTTTCTCGCCGCCAATGTCAGCCTTCGTATCGCCTGCTTGGAGGTTAACGCTCCGCCAAACGCATCCGGCGCGAGCAGGAACACGATGCCCTTGCCGACCGGGCGGCGTTTGCCGCGCTTTTTGCATACGCGGATGCCAAAGAGGTCGGCGTCGCCGCCGTACAGCGTGCCGTCCCGCTGTATTCTGCCGTAATAGGTCAGGCCATCTACATTTTTCAGCGCGTTGGACTGCAGGAAAGGATGCGTGGCGGCGAGATACATGCTGACCCCCGCGTCCTCCTCCAGCTTGCGAAAAACGCGGCGCATCTGGGAAAGCCTGCCGTTGCTGAATACGCAGATATAGCGGGGCTCGTCTGACGCGAACTCCGCCGAGGATACCATACCCCCGTAGACACGCAACCCCCTTGCGTCACTGGCGGTGAGCACCGAAAATACTTCCTCCCAAAGTTGTTTGGGGGTCGCCTGTTCTTCCTCGCCTTCCATGACGTCAAACCGCAGGCCAAGGCCAAATTTTACTATCTCCATAGCCCCTCCAAAGGTAATAGCCTTCCATAGCTATTCTTCCGCGTACAGCGTTTCCAGTTCCCGCTCCGCCTGCTCCCACTGCGCGTAGCGCTCCTCAACAACTGCCTTACAGGCTGCAAGCGCCTGCGCCAGCTCGCCGGCCTTGACATAATCCGCCGCCACTTCCGGGCTTACAAGCTGCTGTTCTATTGCGGCGGCCTCTTCTTCCGCACTTGCAACGTCGCGCTCCGCCCGGGCCAATGCGCCCTTCGCGCGCGCGATGGCGCTTTGCCTTTCCTTTTTGGCGCGATATTCGTTCGCCGGCTTGTCCGTGTCGCGCGGCTCTTTTTCCTTTTGCGCCTGCTGCACATCGGCCAGTTCCAGAAGGAATTCGTCATAGCCGCCGACCGTTTCCATCATTCCATTCGGCCCCATGTACAACACGCGGTCCGCCATGCGGTTCACGAGATACCGGTCGTGCGTCACGACAAGCAGCGTGCCGTCGTATTCCTCCAGCGCGCGCTCCAGCGCCTCCCTGGACGCGATATCCAGATGGTTTGTCGGCTCGTCCAGCAGCAGCAGATTGGCGCCGGACAGCATGAGCTTTAATAGCTGCACGCGGGCGCGTTCGCCGCCTGACAGCATGGAAATGCGTTTTTCCACCGAATCGCCGCGGAACAGGAACGCAGCCAGCGCATTCCTAACCGTGGTATGGGCCATCCGGGGGTATGCGTCCCATACCTCTTGAAGCGCGGTTTTTTCAGAGTCCATCGATCGCATGTTTTGCTCGTAATAGGCTGTCTGCACGCCCGCGCCGAATACCGCCGTACCGCCGTCCGCCCCCTCGCGGCCCATCAGAATACGCAGCAGCGTGGTTTTCCCGCAGCCGTTTGGCCCCAGCAAAAATACGCGCTCGCCTTTGCCAATATACAGGGAAACGCCGGAGAATATCTGTTTGCCGCCGTACGATTTTTTCAGGTTTTCCGCGATGAGCATATCGTTGCTGCCAGGTTCCCGCGCTGTAAATGTGAACCGGATGGACTCCTCGTCCTTTTCGGGTTCGACAAGCGTCGCTTTGAGCCGCTCGATCTGCTTGAGCTTTGATTCCGCCGTACGGATGTTGCGTTCTTTGTTCCAGCGGCGCTGCTGCTCCACAATGCCGTAAATTCGGCGGATTTCCTTCTGCGTGTTCCGATAGTGCCTGAGCGCGATCTCCTGCGCGCTGGACCGATGCTCCACATGGGCGGAATAATTGCCCTGCGTTAGTATCGTTTTCCCATTGGTGATCTCCATCGTTCGGTTGGTTACCTGATCAAGAAAATACCGGTCGTGCGAGATGACGATGTAAGCGCCGGTATAGGATTTCAGGTATGCTTCCAGCCACTCGACCGACGCGATATCCAGATGATTGGTGGGCTCGTCCAGCATCAGCAGCTCCGCGCCCGAAAGCAGCACGCGCGCCAGCATGGCCTTATTCAACTGGCCGCCACTCAAAGCCGCCGTGCTTAACGAAAGATCCCGCTCTGTAAAACCAAGCCCCAGCAGGGCGGCGCGCGCGCGGCTGCGGCAGGTAAGGCCCCCGTCGCGCTCATAACGCTCCTGAATTTGATGCTGCCTGCGGATCAGCGTTTCAAGCTCTGCGCCGGGCTCCTGCAATTTCCGGCTGATATCCTCAAGTTCCTGTTCCGCCGACAGCAGCGGCTCGAAAACCCCGAGCACGAGCTCATACAGCGTCTGCCCCGCCTGAATTGCAGGGGTCTGCTCCAGACAACCCACACGCAACAGTTTTGCGCGATGAACAGAGCCCGAATCTGGTTTCTGCACACCCATGAGTATCTGCATCAATGTGGTCTTTCCCGTACCGTTTGCACCGACCAGCCCAATATGATCTTTATCCGCCACCTCGAAGGATACGTCCTGAAACAACGTACGCCCTCCGTAAGTCTTTTCCAGCTTATATGCCGCCAATAATGCCATGCTTCATCCCTTGACTGTTTACCCGAATGGTCATTCGGGTGTTCTACATGGATTGATGTGCTATTGCACAGCCAATCTTATACAGCATCATACCATATGCAGGCTTTGTTTTCCATAAGTCAACGGCGACATACTCGTTTATACGACATAGTGGTGCATATTTTTCTCATTTTATGCATGAAAGACTCATGATAATGTTGGATTTTGCCGATATATTGGTATATAATTTATATGTATGTAGGTTTAACCATTTCTGTATATACATATTTGCGGAAAGGAGCAAACATATGGCGCAGGCTCGTACAGCGGCAACAAAATCCCCGGCAGGATATCGCAATGGTTTCAGGCACGCGCGAATATGGGTCGTGCTGGCCGGCGGCGCGGCTATCATAGCGTTTATTGGCCTGCCGCTCCGGTTTAATGGCTACCTGTTCGGCACTCCCATGCACGACGAGGTATTTGCAGCCGCGCCGCGCGTGCAAAGCCCCTCACCTGCGCCCGTTCCGTCCCCTTCTCCCACCCCGTCCCCCGCCGAAACGCCTGCGATAATCCTAATACCCGCCCCGTCCCCGAACTCAATGACAGAAACTGCTTATACCACCCTAAAGCAGGAGGACGACAGCGAGGGAGTCGCCGCTTTGCAGGAACGTCTTATGGCCCTCGGCTATTTCGATTATGACGAAATCACAACGTATTATGGCACCGTCACCAAAAGCGCGGTGCAGTTATTCCAGCGCGCCTCGGGATTACTGGAAGACGGCGTTGCGGATGCGCGCACACAGGCGCTTTTGTTTAGCGATCAGGCGCTGTCCTACCGTATGAAACTCGGCGATAAAGGGTCCGACGTGCGCAGCATGCAGCGGCGGCTGACAGAGCTTGGTTACTATACGGATAAGGATAACGGGTATTTCGGCATAGCAACGGAGCGCGCAGTCAAGGCGTTCCAGAAGCGCAACAACATTGAAGAAACCGGCGTTATAGACCATACGGCCCGGGATCTCATGTACTCCCCACACGCACGGTATCTTGTAGATCCGACGCCCACGCCCAAACCTACCGTCAAGCCGACCCCCAAGCCTACGGTCAAGCCTACCGTGAAACCGACTGTGACCTACGACATACCGGTGCTGGACGATGATGATATGATCGACACCGAGAAAACGCCCAAGCCCACCGCCACGCCCAGGCCTACCGCCACGTCGGAACCGGAGGATGAAGAACCGGCAGGCTCCTACAACAATAGCGTCAGCGGGCTCATTTCGGCAGCCAAGGCGCAATTGGGCAAGCCGTATGTATGGAGCGAGGAAGGACCGGATTCCTTTGATTGCTCAGGACTCGTCTATTACGCTCTGCGCTTGTGCGGCGAAAATGTGAGCCGCTACAATGCCATAGGCTTTAGCCAGGTATCGAGCTGGAAAGCCGTCAACAGCCTGGACGACTGCAAAAAAGGCGACCTGCTCTTCTATAAATCCGATACCAACCCCGCCGTCAACCACACGGGCATATATCTCGGCAACGGGCAGTTCATACACGCTTCCTCCTCGCAGGGGAAGGTCGTCATCAGCGAAACAACCGGGTATTACGAACGCAATTTCGTAATCGCACGGCGCGTATTCTGACACAATATACCGAAATTCAAAAGGAAAGGGGCTCGCAACACGCAAGCCCCTTCCTGTTTTGTAACGGATCATTTCAAATGCAGCCGCTCCAGCAGCATGGGAATGCCCGCCTCGAAATTAACCCCGAAGCGAACGTCGGTACCCGCCGCACGGGTTCTGGCAATGCTGCCCACCGTAAAATCCACCGCAAGCTGCGCGGCTTGCCGTATGTCCAGATCATTGAGCAGCCCGCTGAGCAGCGCGCTTGCAAACACGTCGCCGGTACCATGGTAGCTGCCCGCTATTCTGCCGGCAAACGCATAGCTGACGGTATCCGTGCTGCTGTCGTAGGCCGCGGCGCCCAATCTCTCGTGATCGAAATGCACGCCGGTCAGCACAATTTTTTTGGGGCCAAGTGAAGACAGCCCTTTGAGCAGTTTCCCGATATACGATTCGGTATAAGGACCTTCCTCATAAGGGAGGCCCAGCAGCAGCGCCGCCTCGGTCATATTGGGGGCAATGACGTCCGCAAGCGCGCAGACCTTGCGCATGCCGGCAGGGAAATCCGGCCTGAACACTTTATAAAGCTCGCCGTTGTCCGCCATAACAGGGTCCACAAGTATCAGCGTATCCTTATCCTTCAGCCTGCGGAATGTTTCGCAGACGATCTCGATCTGCTCAAACGAACCTAAGAAGCCCGTATAGATGGAATCAAAGTGCAGGTTAAGAGACTGCCAATGGGACACGATGGGCAGTATATCCTCCGTAAGATCCCGGTATGTAAAACCCGTGAATCCGCCGGTATGCGTCGACAAGACGGCGGTAGGTATTACGCTTGTTTCAATACCTGCCGCGGACAGAATGGGCAGTGCGACAGTAAGAGAACATTTTCCGAAGCAGGAAATATCGTGTATGGCAGCGACCCTTTTTTGCATTTCAACCTCCGTATCAGCACCCGCCGGGCGCATGAAAACCGGCGGGGATATTCGTATAGTATAACGCCCCCGTCACAGGCTGTATATACAATACCGCTTACTACATGTTATATTGCATAATCACGACGCTGCGGAATTCCCCGTCTAGCATGCCCACATCCCGCATGCAGCCGACATATCGAAACCCGTAACGCTCGTGAAATCGCACCGAATTCCAGTTTTCCGCATCGATCCACGCCGTAACAACGCGAAGCCCGTTCTCCCGCGCACGCAGGAGCAACGCCCTCATCAGGGCCCCGCCGTAGCCCTTGCCTTCGTATCCTGGAGAAAGATATATGCTGTTCTCCGCCGTCAGTCGATAGCCGCTGTACGGGCGGAAACACGAAAGAGAAGCAAACCCGATTACGCCCTCTTCCTCCGCAACCAGTGCGGCGTAGGGGTGGTGCGAATGCTCATTTAACCACGTTTCCACATCATCATCCGTCAGAAGCGCCGTCTCCCATAGGGAACGGCTATTCTTTCGATAATGATTCATGATATCCCGTAAAGGGGCGATATCGCTCCCCCCCGCATCCCTGATTCGCATATACTGCCTCCCCCCAGCTTATTCACATCCTACGATACAGCGTATGACCTCTCCCGCCAGTATCAGACCCGCGACGGAGGGCACGAACGCCACGCTGCCCGGCACCTGCCTGCGGACGGCGCAGGTGCGCTTCGCGTCAGGCGGACATATGCAATTATGCTTGCAGCTCTGGCTTTCGTCCTCTATGGGCGTGAGCGCCTCCTCGCGGGAATAAACGACCTTGAGCGTCGGAACGCCCCTCGCGCGCAGCTCCTTGCGCATAACCCGCGCAAGCGGGCAGACGGAGGTTTGATAAATGTCCGCTATCTCCAGCCGCGTCGGGTCCAGCTTGTTGCCCGCCCCCATACAACTGATGATGGGCACGCCCGCCGCATACGCACGTTCTATAAGCGTCAGCTTGGAGGAGACGGTGTCTATTGCGTCAATAATGTAGCTGTAGCCTTTTAGATCGTATTCGCCGGCGTTTTCCGCCGTATAGAAGCACGCGTTTGCCTCCACGCGGCACTTGGGATTGATATCCAGTATGCGCTCGCGCGCGACGTCGACCTTTTTGCGCCCCACTGTGGAACGCGTCGCGATGAGCTGGCGGTTGATGTTGGTCAGGCACACGCTGTCGTCGTCAAACATGGCGATACAGCCAATCCCGCTGCGAGCGAGCGCCTCCACCGCATAAGAACCCACGCCGCCAATACCAAATACGGCGACCCGGGCCTGTTCCAGCCTTTGCATACCCTCCCTGCCCAGCAGCAGTTCAGTCCGTGAAAATGCGTTTAACATCGTTTCCTCAAAAAAATCAGTATAATCCGACCATTAATCGCCGCTTTGCAAAAGCAGTGACGGCCCTTCCCTGGTCACCCGGTACAGACGATACGGCTGCGCATACGCAGGGTATCCTTCTTTCAGCGCCTGCTCCAGCACCGGGAAATCACCCTCTTCCACGCGGAGGGAAATGCCACAGCTCGCGCTGACCGCACGCAGTGTCGGCATTGCACATATGGGCATACGCGCGGACAAATATTTCTCAGCCCCCATCGCCGCATGAGTAGAATCGAAGGAAATCATATAATAGTTTTCAGCGCGCAAATCCATACCCTCCATTGTGGATGAGTATAGCATGCGATATTCCTGTTGACAATGCAAGTAGCATTATGCTCATAATAGAATAACGATCGCAATAAAAGGAGAATTTAGAAATGGCCATACAGATCAACGCAAAGGGTCTCGAATGCCCCAAACCCGTACTGCTTGCAAAAAAGGCGCTGGATGAAGGCAATGCCGAAGTGGAAATACTGGTGGACAACGCCATTGCCGTACAGAATCTCACGCGCCTTGCGCAGTCGGGAGGCAGGGATATAAAAAGCACGCCCGTTGAAGGCGGCTTTGCCGTGACTATATCGGGAGGCATCGGCAATCCTCAGGAGCAGGTTCCCCTTCCCGTGATCAACTGCGCGCCGCAAAGTGGCTACGCCGTGTTCATTGGAAAGGATCACGTAGGCGACGGCGACCTGACGCTCGGGTACAACCTCATGAAAATGTTCCTGTATTCTCTTTCTCAGAGCGACAACCCACCGGACTGCGTGCTGTTTATGAACGCAGGCGTAAAATTGGCCACAGGCGGTGAGCAGCAGGTCGTCGACAGCATCAAAACTCTGGCGGAACGGGGCGTGCGGGTGCTGGTCTGCGGTACCTGCCTGAACTATTTCGGCCTGACGGAACAGCTTGCCGTGGGCGCCGTCAGCAACATGTATGAGATACTTTCCGCCATGCAGCAGGCGGGGAAAGTAATTACGGTTTGAGAATAAAGCGTTTAAAAGGCGGTGGTCGGATTGCCCCCGCCTTATTTTTATTGCGATAAGCTTGCGAAGTAAAAAGTTGACAAGCCCGAATGGCATTGCTATAATAATTGCGAATTATTCGCATATTTATAGGAATGCATGATATGGAAAAGTATTTAACCGAACAAAGGAAAGCGCTGCTTACGTTTTTACAAGCGCATCCGGATGAAACATTCTCGGTAAGCAAACTCTCCAAGCGCTTGCAGGGGAACGACATCAGCGTCAGCGCTGTATACCGCAACATTGGAAAGCTGGTCGAAACCGGCCTGGTAGAACGATCCATCCGGAACGGAAGCCGGGAAATGCAATACCAGTTTGTCGGGCATAAGGAATGCAGCCAGTGCATTCATCTTACATGCGTAAAGTGCGGCCGCATTTGCCATATGGATCAAAGCAACGCCCAGCAAATGGTAAGCAATCTGCTGCAGACAGACGAGTTCTTAGTCGACAAAAAGAAGACCGTTCTCTACGGCATATGCAAAGCTTGCCGCTGAGCGCGTAAGGGGGAGAATTATGGCAAGGAAAAACAGAAGCATTTCCATTTTGCTCCTTATTGTTCTTTGCGCGTTTATACTTTTCTCCCAAACTTTCTTTATTTTGGAAAGAGACCATGACTGTACCGGAGAGCATTGCGGAGTCTGCGAGCAAATCAAAATCTGCGTCGGTCTTTTCAACAACATCCATTCAGCATGGGCGCAACTGGCGCTTTTCCTTCTTGCCATCCTGCTGGTAAATTGCTTTTATGTAAAAGCATTGCCTCTATGCTATAGTACGCTCGTTTCTCTCAGGGTTAAGCTGACAAATTAAATACTGTGTTAAATAAGAAAAACGGACCTCTGCTTTTCAGACAGAGCTTTTTTTGCATCCGTAAACGGGAAAGCAGAGGGGTTCATTGTTTCTGTTTCCATTTTTAACACAGCACATTTGGAGGGCAATACCATGAAACGAATATTTGCGTGCCTGACGGCACTGTTACTGACGGCCTGTATGCTGACTTCGTGCGCGGCAGTGAACGCCAAGCAGGCGGATTCCTCAAAATTGAGCGTTGTATGCACGATTTTCCCCGAATACGATTGGGTTCGTGAGATTATCGGCGATCGCGCTGCCGACGTCGACCTGACGCTGTTGCTGGACAGCGGCGTGGACCTGCACAGCTACCAGCCTTCCGCAGACGACATACTCAAAATATCAGGCTGCGACGTGTTTATATATGTCGGAGGCGAGTCGGACGGATGGGTTCAGGACGCGCTTAAAGAAGCCGTCAATCAGGATATGATCGTAATCAATCTGCTTGACGTGCTTGGCGACAGCGTGAAGGAAGAAGAAGTAGTCGATGGTATGCAGGCCGAAGATGAACACGAACATGAACATGCCGATGCGGATGAAGCGCATGAGAACCACGAACATGAAGAAGCGGAAGAAGAAGGCCCCGAATACGACGAGCATGTATGGCTTTCTCTGAAAAACACGAAGACGCTCGTTGCACACATCTCCCAAATGCTGGGGCGGGCGGATTCCGCCAATGCCGCCGTATACGAGGCGAATGCAAAGAACTACATTGGAAAGCTGGATTCTCTGGATAACGAATACCGCAATACAGCAGACAGCGCTGCCGTGAAAACGGTACTGTTCGGGGATAGGTTCCCCTTCCGTTACCTTGTGGACGATTACGGGCTGAATTATTACGCAGCGTTTGTCGGCTGCTCGGCTGAAACGGAGGCAAGCTTTGAGACGGTCGTGTTCCTCGCGGAAAAGATGGACGCGCTCAAGCTGAAGCACATACTGGTGATAGACGGTTCGAACCAGTCGATTGCAAAGACAATCATCAACAATACCACAAACAAGAATCAGCAGATATTGGTGCTCGATTCCATGCAGTCTGTAACTTCATCCGATGTTGCGGCCGGCGTTACATATCTTTCCATCATGCAAAGCAATCTTGAAGTGCTCAAGACTGCGCTTAACTGAGCGAGGGCATAGCAAATGAGGCTGCTTACCTGTCAGAACGTAGCTTTGGGGTATGAAGGCAAACCCATTGTAGAGGGGGTGAATTTTTCCGTAGATGCGGGCGATTATTTGTGCATCGTCGGAGAAAACGGCTCCGGAAAAAGCACGCTGATGAAAACGATATTGAATTTAAAACCGCCGCTCAAGGGCAGCATTCTGACAGGAGGCGGCCTCAGGCAAACCGAAATAGGGTATTTGCCGCAGCAAACTGTCGTACAGAAGGATTTTCCCGGGTCCGTAAAGGAAATCGTGTTGTCCGGTTGCCTCAACCGCTTCGGAATGCGCCCGTTCTATAATAAAGCGGAAAAACTGCTGGCATATGAAAACATGCAAAGGATGGGCATTGAATGTCTTGCCCGCCGGTGTTATCGCGAGCTTTCCGGCGGGCAGCAGCAGCGCGTATTGCTTGCCCGCGCGCTCTGCGCGGCAAGAAAAATGCTGCTGCTGGATGAGCCTGTCGCCGGACTTGATCCCAACGCCATGACGGATATGTACGAGCTGATTGCCAGACTCAACCGTGAGGACGAACTGACAATCGTTATGATATCGCACGACGTCGCTGCAGCCGTCCATTTTGCGAGCCACATATTACATCTGGGCTGCGAGCCGCCGTTTTTTGGCTCCGCGGACGAGTATCGCAAGAACGGGGCGGGATTATTTCCGCCCCGTACCGGAGGAAAAAGCCATGGCTGAGTTATTGCAGAAACTGGCACTGTATTTCGAGCATCCTTTTGTTCGTTATGCGCTGATAGTCGGCGTGTTGATCGCGCTGTGCTCGTCCCTGCTGGGCGTTATACTGGTTTTAAAGCGTCTTTCGTTTATCGGAGACGGGCTGTCCCATGTTGCGTTCGGGGCAATGTCGGCCGCGACAGTGGTGAGCCTGACCAACGATATGCTGCTGGTATTGCCTGTAACGGTCGTATGCGCCGTGCTTCTTCTTCGCAGCGGGCAAAACGCCCGCATCAACGGGGATGCGGCGGTGGCCATGATTTCCGTTGGGGCCCTCGCCATCGGATACCTGCTGGTGAACCTCTTTTCCACCTCCGCCAACCTCACCGGCGATGTGTGCAGCACGCTGTTCGGCTCCATTTCCATACTCACCCTGACACAGGCTGAGGTTTGGCTATCCATAGGGATGTCGATACTGGTCATCGGGGTGTACCTGCTGTTTTATAATAAAATATTCTCCGTCACATTTGACGAGAGCTTCGCGACGGCAACGGGTATACGCACAAAGCGCTACAATCTGGTCATCGCCGTGACGATCGCCGTCATTATCGTGCTCGCCATGAATTTGGTGGGCTCGCTATTGATATCCGCATTGGTCATATTTCCAGCGCTCTCCGCCATGCGCCTGTACAAAAGCTTTCGGTCCGTCATCATTTGCTCCGCCATCGTGTCCGTCATCTGCGCGGTCGTGGG
>JAEWWD010000069.1 GCA_023396535.1 Bacillota bacterium | reverse complement strand
GCGCTGACGCGGGGCGTCACAAGCCGGCGGCAGTGCACAGCGCGGCGGGAAAAGGAGCTTTCCTCCCTCTCCGGCGTCGTTTACATCGACGGGTTCAACACCGTCATTACGCTGGAGGTGGCGCTCTCCGGCTCGCTGCTGCTGCGCTGCGACGACGGGGCAATCCGCGATATCGCGGGGCTGCACGGCAGCTATCGCATCGTGGATAAAACGCCCCGCGCCGTGGAGCTGATGCTCGATGAACTGGACGCGCAGGGGATAGACGGGGTTATCGTATATCTCGACCAGCCAGTTTCCAATTCAGGCAGGCTGAAATCCCTGATTGCGGAGCTGGGGGCAGGCCGCCGGTATGAAGTATCGGCGGAGCTGCTCACGGATGTGGACAGAGAGCTTAACGATAAGCCGCAGGTCGTCACCAGCGACGGCGTCATACTCGACGCGTGCGGCGGATGGTACAACCTGAACCGGCGCATCATAGAAAAATGCATACGGGAGGCGTGGATATACCCCATATGAATACTGACGAGAATATTGAGCTGCTGGATATCGTGGATGAAACAGGCGAGCCGACCGGGGAGGTCGTCCCCCGCGAAACGGCGCATCAAACCGGCATACGCCACCGCACCTCCCACGTATGGCTGCTGCGGCGGCGGAACGGGAAACCCCAGCTCCTGCTGCAAAAGCGCAGCGCAAATAAGGATTCCTTCCCCGGCTGCTTCGATATTTCAAGCGCCGGGCACATCCCCGCCGGTACGGATTTCGTGCAATCCGCCCTGCGGGAGCTTTCTGAGGAGCTGGGCGTGGAGGCGGAGGCCGAAGAGCTCATATTCTGTGGCCAGCGCCGTTTTGAAGTGCGGGAAACTTTCCGCGGCCGGCCGTATTGGGACCGCCAGGTCAGCAACGTATACCTGCTGTGGCGGGATATGGAGGCCGCAGAATTCCATCCGCAGGAGTCTGAACTTGAATCCGTGCAGTGGATGGATCTCTGTGATTGCGTGCAAATGGTTACAACCGCGTCGGCCCCCACCTGCATCCAGATGGAGGAACTTACGATGATCAAACGATATCTTGATAACGCGGGCATGGCAGCACAGAGTTAGGGGCCCGGATGAACGCCATTTTAATACGGTAAGAATCGGATTACCTGTGTCTAAAGAACCGCGCAATGAAATGTGCGGCTTTTTCTGTTTTTTGGTATTTCAGAACCGCGGGCGAGTATGCTGTATTGACATTGCGAAACGGAGGAATGGACATGGGCTTTTATGTGAATGTGGAGCCGGGCGTCAACGTCTACGTGGAGGATATCAATCCGGCGGGGAAAAACATTATACTGTTCATACACGGCTGGCCGGGCAGCCATGACCTGTTCGAATACCAGTACAATCAACTGCCCAAAATGGGGTTTCGATGCGTCGGCGTGGATACCCGCGGCTTCGGTCAATCCGACAGGCCGTGGCACGGCTATGATTACGACCGGCTGTCCGACGACGTACGCGGGGTGATCGACGCGATGGGGCTTCGGGATATTACGCTGGGCGGGCATTCGACGGGCGGGGCCATCGCCGTCCGCTATATGGCCCGGCACAACGGGCATGGGGTCGGGAAGCTTGCGCTGTTCGCGGCGGCCGCGCCCAGCCTGATACAGCGCCCCTATTTCCCCTACGGTCTGCCCAAGCAGGCCGTGCTGGATATCATAAAGGGCACGTATACCGACCGGCCGATGATGCTGCGAAATTTCGGAGGCATGATATTCCACAACTACGTCTCCGGGCCGCTGTCCGATTGGATATTCGAACTGGGCCTGCAGGCGTCGAGCTGGGGCACGGCGGCTATCGCCAACACATGGCTCGGCGAGGAAGGCCTGTTTGAGGATCTGAAGAAGATCACCGCGCCCACGCTGATACTGCACGGGCTGGACGACAAGGTATGCCTGTTCCCGCTGGCACAGGCTCAGCACGAGGGCATTAAAAATTCCAAACTGGTGCCGTTTGAATCCTGCGGGCATTTCCTGTTCTACGACCAGAGGGAACGGTTCACGAAGGAACTTGCGCAGTTCGCGGGAGATATGTAAAAGAAGAGCCCCTGTTTGAAAGGACTCGCTTATACTGCGGGTCCTTTTTTTGTTTTGTTCCGGATACCCACACATCCCGGACAACGAAGCGCTATACATGCCCATTCCATGAATTTACCCGCGCATCGGCGCCATGATTGGCACAGCGAGCGCCCGGCGCATATTGTACAACAGAGGGAGGATCTCACATACTGCGCAATGTGTACACCGCCTTACAGCGCACATATAGGACGAAAGCGTGAGATCGTATACGACAGTATGAAAGTTGACTTTGACGAGATTATGCTGAATCTCCGCCGGGACGCGTATACGCTTCTCGGCTCGGGCTCCGGCAGGGATGTATATGATATCGGCGGCGGGTATGTGGCCAAGGTTGCCATAAACCGCAGAGGACTTGCGCAAAACGAAGCCGAATACCAAATATTCAGGAGGGACGACAGCGATCTGTTCGCGAATATCATCGCCGCCACGTCAGACCTTCGTATCACCATCATGGAAAAAGCGGAGCCTCTGCACCATTTTTCCGCCGTATTGCGATATTACGGCGTACGCAGCAACCACCAGCTTCAGAATATTCCGCTCATCAAGCGCGCAATAGCAAGGCACAGCCTGTTATTTCCCGACCTGTGCAGGGTGCAGAACTGGGGCGTTGTAGACGGCAGGCCCGTCGTCATAGACTACGGATTTACGAGGTGGGTAAAACGAAGGTTCTATTCCCGGTAAACGGGGAGGCGGCGGGCCTCCCCATCCCCCCAATCCGCCGCGCGCGGAGCGGCATAAATGCGGACAATCCTTTGTCTTGCTTATGCAGTTTCATCGCTATTTCCGAACATGGCACGAACATGCCTCGCATAATATTCAGAAAACCTCTTGACATCCGCCCACAGGCTATATATAATCAGAAAAACCGTTTTTGAGAAAATATCCGGTTAGCGCGGCATCCGAATACAGCATCCGGGTCACCGGTTAACATCGGAGCGCAGAGCGGGCTTCAGTTATGAGGCTCTACCAAAAACTCAATACAGGCACAACGGTGTGCATCGGGACCATGCTTCCCGGTGCACGTTTTGTTTTTGTCGCCATCCGCACGACGGCGTGCATCGGGTACTCCCCGATGCACTTTTTTATTTCATTTGGCGAAGGCAACCGGACTGTTGTGCGAACGCGTATTGGCCGGACTGAGGGAATTCCCCTGAAAGCGGATGACCGCGGGCCGTTAAAATAACAGTTTCCAATTCAATCATTTTACAGGAGGACACAATCATGGCAGACATTCTCGATGCTGTAAACGCAGCTGTATTCCCGGTATGGTTTCTGATCGGCGCGGCGCTCGTGTTCTTTATGCAGGGCGGCTTCGCTATGGTGGAAACCGGCTTCACCCGCGCAAAGAACGCAGGCAACATTATCATGAAGAACCTCATGGACTTTTGCATCGGCACCGTCGTTTTCGTACTGCTGGGCTTCAGCCTGATGATGTCCGAGAACTACCTCTTCGGCGTGATCGGCATGCCGGACTTCCAGATCTTCACGAATTTCGCAGAGTTCAATTTCTCCAGCTTCGTGTTCAACCTGGTGTTCTGCGCCACCGCCGCCACCATCGTATCCGGCGCCATGGCGGAGCGCACCAAGTTCTCGGCCTACTGTATTTACAGCGCGGTCATCAGCCTGCTGATATACCCCATAGAGGCGGGCTGGGTGTGGAATTCCCAAGGCTGGCTCTTTAACCTCGGCTACATCGATTTTGCGGGCTCCTCGGCCATCCACATGGTGGGCGGCATCACGTCCTTCATCGGCGCGGCGATTCTCGGGCCCCGCATCGGCAAGTATGTCGCGGACACGAAAACGGGCAAAAAGACCTCCCGCGCCATCCCCGGCCACTCCATTACGCTGGGCGCGCTGGGCGTGTTCATACTCTGGTTTGGCTGGTACGGCTTCAACGGCGCCGCGGCCACCAGCGTGGAACAGCTCGGCTCCATATTCCTGACCACCACCGTGGCCCCGGGCGTCGCCACCGTGGTGACCATGCTGTTCACGTGGCTGAAAAACGGCAAACCGGACGTATCCATGTCCCTCAACGGCTCGCTGGCGGGACTTGTGGCCATCACAGCCCCCTGCGCGAATGTCGACGCTCTGGGCGCCGTCATCATAGGCGCCGTCGCAGGCATACTGGTGGTGGTGGCGGTGGAATTCATCGATATGAAATTGCACGTGGACGACCCGGTGGGCGCTATCGCCGTCCACGGCGTAAACGGCATGTGGGGTACGCTGGCCGTCGGCCTGTTCGCCACGGATACCGCGCCCGGCATGTCCGCCAGGGGTCTGTTCTACGGCGGCGGCCTAAACCAGCTTGGCATTCAGGCGCTGGGCGTACTCGCCATCGCCGCATGGACCGTCGCGACCATGTACGTCGTATTCAAAATCATAGAAAAGCTCAACGGCCTGCGCGTTCCGGCCGAAGAGGAAATCCAAGGCCTCGACCTGCCCGAGCACGGCCTTGCGAGCAGTTACGCCGACTTCATGATCACCGTGCCCACCCTGGACATCGGCCACGTTTCGGCTTCCTCGCCCGTCATACCCGTGCCGCATGAAGTCGCCATTCCCGTAAGGGACAGCTCGCACCCCGGCGCAAAGCTGACCAAGGTGACCATCATCACCAACCAGAACAAGTTCTCCGGCCTGCAGAAAGCGCTCGACGGCATCGGCATCACGGGCATCACGGTGACCAACGTGCTGGGCTACGGCATGCAGAAGGGCAACTCCGGCGTTTATCGCGGCGTACCTCTTGAAACCAAGCTGCTGCCCAAGGTACAGGTGGACATCGTCATCACCAAGGTGCCCGTCGACCTGCTGGTCAGGACCGTCAAGGACGCGCTCTACACCGGCAACGTGGGCGATGGCAAGATATTCATTTACGACGTGGAGAACGTCATCAAGGTGCGTACGGGCGAGGAAGGCTACGACGCTTTGCAGGACGACTAAACTGTCAAAAAAGTGCCTCGCGGCACTTTTTTGAGACCCTACTGATAAAGTCCTTCGGACTTTATCAGTGGGAATTCCGGTAGGTTAGAATGCCGCTCATGGCGGCATTCTCCCGCAGATTCGGCGAGTCAATCGCCGAATTTGAATGAAATATGGGGGATTGCGATCCCCCATACCCCCTAGGCGGAAAGTTTATCGACACACTCAGCCCATCGGCAGTTTGCCGATGGGCTGATGTTTTTTCGTCGACAGTTACATCAATATAACCGCTGCAAGGCACACTATTCGTCGATGGCTTCCAGCTTGAATATAACGGGCCGCAGCCCGTCGTTGCAGGCGTTGATGGAAATTTTGCGTTCCGGAATCCACGTTTCCCAAAATCCGTCCGCGCCCGACGCGAGCGCAAACACATATTTTTCAAACGGCCCCCATGCCCCGCCGCACAGTCCCTCCGG
>JAEWWD010000318.1 GCA_023396535.1 Bacillota bacterium | reverse complement strand
CGTTATGTTGAGATACTCTCCGGTTTATCGGAGGGAGACACAGTATTGGTGGAAAGCGCGGTGGGACGCACATGATGCAGATATCCGAAGTACTGCGGCTGGTATTCATCAACATCATAGAAAACAAATTCAAGATGATGCTCACATCGCTGGGCATCATCGTGGGCGCGGCAACCATCGTGCTGGTCATCGCCATAGGGCGGGGCGGCAAGGCGGACGTAGCGGACCAGTTCAAAAACCTGAACGCCGGCGCCATTGAGGCCTCGGTCGGCGACGGCGTGGATATGGATTCCATGATGCAGGGCATGGACGGCATCATGGGCGGCCCTCCGGGTGAAGGCGGCTTCAGCTCCAGCAAGCAGGCGGCAGCGATTTCCCGCATGCGCGAGGCGGTACAGTCGAGCGGCGGCAGCCGCAGCTTCTCCAGCGGGGGAGGCGAGTTTTTCATCATCGGTGGCAATCCCGGCGGAAAAAGCAACCGCAGCACAACGACGCGGCTTACGGCGGACGACGTGGAAGACCTGAAGGAGCTTGTTCCCACGCTTTCGGAAGTCACGATACTGCAAAGCGGCGATACCACCGTATTCGGCGGAGAGCTGGAAGAGGAAAAGACCGTCACCGCCGTCGGCGTATACACGGATTACCAGGCCATCAGCAATCTGACGCCGCTGTACGGCCGGTTTATCGAGGAAGAGGACACGGACTATGAGGATTATGTCTGCGTCATAGGCTACGACCTTGCCGAAGAAATATTCACTTACGCCGCCTATGCGTACGGGGATTATCTGGAAATCGACGGCAAGAATTACGAGATCGTGGGCGTTCTCGAACAGATGGGAGCCGTAACCAGCGGTATAAGCCCGGATACCGCCGTATATCTTCCCTACACCACGGCGCAGAAGCATCTTTTCGGGACGACCGCCGTTCCCAAGATCGCCGCCGTCGCAAGCAGCGTCGGCGACGTGCCGCAGGCGATGGAAGATATCAACACCATTTTGACGGAAAATTACCCCGACGCGTTCTTCGACGTAACGGACGCGGGCAGCGCCATGGAGGCGGCGGCAAGCTCCGCCAATACGCTGGCACTGCTGCTGATGGCAGTCGCCTCCATCGTGTTCATCGTCGGCGGCATAGGCATTATGAACGTGCTGTTTGTATCCGTCAAGGAGCGTACGGCGGAGATCGGCATATTAAAAGCCATCGGCTGCTCCAAAAAGTCCATACTGCTGGAGTTTTTGATGGAGGCGAGCATCATCAGCATCATCGGCGGCATCGTGGGCGTAGGCGCGAGCTTCGGCCTGCTGCCCCTTGTGGAACTCGCCGGTATGCGCGTAGAGCCCAATGTCTGGGCGTTCGTGCTTGCATTGGTATTCGCCGTGGTGACGGGCACGGTGTTCGGGTTTTATCCCGCGTGGAAAGCATCCCGCCTGGTACCGATTGAGGCGCTGAATCTGGAATAAACGCATTCGTGACATGCAAACGGAGGGAATTATGAGACGCATCGCATTGCTTTTGAGCATAACGCTGGTATTCTTCGCGGCAGGCTGCGCCAAAGCCGGCAATCAGGACGCCGCCAAAGCCAACCAGGAATTGGACGTATCTTCAGGGCCGGCCGCCGCCGATTCCGGCTCCACCATGGTATACGGGCGCGTGGACAGCATCGTGGGCAACGAGGTGGTGCTCGCTCTTGGCGAGCCGCAAAAGGGCGGCGGCGCGGCGGCTTCTTCCGATCAGGACGCCGGGCAGGCAGGGAGCGAACAGCAATCCGACGCAACGGGCAAACGGCAGCAAGGCAATTGGGGCGGGAACGCGTCGGACGGCGCTACATCCGGAGAAATGCCCTCCGGAGAAATGCCTTCGGGTGAGGCGCCCTCAGATAAAATGCTTTCAGGCGAATCGCCGTCCTTCAATTCGTCCGCCGCGCAGTCGGGCAACGCGGGCGCTACGCGGCAGAGCGGCCGCAGCGTATCCCTGACCTATACGGGCAAAACGGCGACCTATCTGCTGCCCGTCGGCATGGCGATAGGGTCGGGCGATTTTTCGGACGTCACGGAGGGCATGGTGCTTTCGCTCGCGCTCAACGCGGAGGAAACCATCACCGCCGTATCCATACTCTCGCGTTAGGAGGGGATTATGGAGAGCATTCCTACCCTGCAGGGTCCGCTCATAGAACTCAAGGATGTGCACAAAGACTTCACCATGGGCGACACCGTCGTACAGGCGCTTCGCGGAATTTCCCTTCAGGTGGAGCAGGGGGAATACCTGGGCGTGCTTGGGCCTTCCGGCAGCGGCAAGTCTACGCTGATGAACATCATCGGCTGCATGGATACGTTTCAGGAGGGCGAGTACCGCCTCATGAATCTGCCCATACACGAAATGCGCGACGAGCAGCTCACCGTCATCCGCAACAGGCTCATAGGCTTCATATTCCAGAAATACCACCTGGTGCCCAAATACACCGTGCTGCAGAATGTGATGATGCCGCTTCTGGTACGCGGCGTACCGCATAAGGAGGCAGCCCGGCGCGCGCTGGAGACGCTGGATATGCTGGAAATGCGCGATCGCGTGCAGCACAGGCCCAACGAGCTTTCCGGCGGCCAGCAGCAGCGTGTAGCCATCGCGCGGGCGCTGGTGGGCGGCCCCCGCCTGCTGCTGGCGGACGAACCGACAGGCGCTCTCGATACCAAGACAGGCCAGGAGGTATTGAAGCTGTTTCACCAGCTCCACGATATGGGGCATACCATCGTCATGATCACGCACGACCTGCAGGTGGCGACGCACGCCCAGCGGGTTGTGCATATCGTGGACGGCATGCTGAGTGAAAACGCCTGACAGGGTTCCATGAACCCCCCCAATCCATTTCACAAACATAGCAGCCCGGCGATGTGGCAGCCAGCGCCGGTCTGTCTGTTCAGAAAAGAGCCCTAAACCCCGGGCTTTTTTCTGTTTTGGGCCTTTCCTTTTCCTCCCAATTCCCCCGGTTGAATCAATTGGCCGCTCCGGCGCATATGCTATCCCGAAAGGGGGATCGACCATGGAACAGAACAGCAATTGCCTGACGATCGGCATGAAAGCGCCGGACTTCAAGGCCATGAGCACGTTCGGCCCCATCGAGCTGAGCCAGTACAAGGGGTCGTGGCTGGTGTTCTTCTCACATCCGGGGGATTTTACGCCCGTATGCACCACGGAATTCATCGCATTCACTGAGCAGGCGCAAACGTTCAAGAACATGAACACCTACCTGCTGGGGCTGAGCATCGACAGCAACCCGTCGCACCTGGGCTGGGTGAACAGCATCTACCAGGCGACGGGCGTGCAGATTCCTTTCCCTATTATGGCGGACCGCATGGGGGACATCGCAAAGATGTATGGCATGATCGCGCCGGACGTCAACAAACAATCCACCGTACGCAACGTATTCATCATCGACCCGGAGCAAGTCATACGCGCCATACTCGTGTACCCCATGACCAACGGCAGATGCATCCCCGAGATCATACGGTTGGTGAGAGCGCTGCAGTTTTCCGACAAGGAAGGGTTGGTCACCCCCGCCAACTGGGAGCCCGGCGATCCCGCCATGGTCCCCCCGCCGCAGACATATCAGGAACTCGTCCAGCGGCAAAACAACCCCGCCGCCCAGGGACTCGAGTGCAAAACCTGGTGGTGGTGCTATAAGGAATAGTTCGATAAAGTGCCGGGCCGGGCCATCGGCAAAGTCCCGCGGACTTTGCCGATGGGTTTTCCCACGCATTTTTTGCTGTTCGGCTCTTTCATCTGAAAGAGGCTGTCACAGCAAAAAGCCCCAGCGGCGTTAATGCGGAAGCTGCTCGCGATATCCGAGCTCCGCGGATATGGCGGCGGCGGCGTCCATAACCATCTGTTTCGCAAGCAGGAACGTTTCGTCAGTCACCCTTCTGAACATGCCCGTCACGCCTATGGCGTAGGCGGGCTGTTTGTACGCGTTGAATATGGGCGCGGCCACGGCGCGCAGGCCCACGCGCATTTCGCCGTCCTCCACGGCATACCCCTGTTCGCGTATGCGCGCAAATTCCTGCTGCAGCAGCGCGGGGTCTGTAATGGTATGCGGCGTATACGCCTTGAGCTCCCGCCCGCCCAATGCGCGCAGGGCTTCCTGCTCGGGCACGTATGCGAGTATGGCCTTGCCGAGGGCCGAGCAGTGCGGGGACAGCCGCGTTCCCGCCTCCGCCACGATTCGCAGCGCGCGCCGGTCGTCCGCATAATCGAGATACAGCACGTCCGACCTGTCCAGCATGCCGATATGCACGCTCTCGCCCGTTTGCCGGGCGATCTCCTGTAAGTGCGGTTTTGCGATGAGCAGCACGTCCCATGTGCCGCTGACGACGCTGCCCAGCTCAAAAAGCCTGAGCCCCAGCCGATATTTGCCGTCCAAACGGGATTGATCCACCACGCCATATTCCCGCATAGCGGCAAGCAGCCCGTGTATGGTGCTTTTTGCCCAGCCGGTCGAAAGCGCAAGCTCCTGCAGCGATAGCGGCCTGCGCGCGGCAGCCAGGTAATTGAGCAACTCCATAGCCTTCCCGACCGATTGTACGGCGTTTCCCCGCGTCGCCATGCGCACTCCTCCTTATTCCGCGGCTCTGAAGCCGCCGGATTGGCTGCCTATAGCATATCACAGCCGGCGCCGCCGCGCACGGTCCGGCAACTGAAAAACGCCCCCGCCGATACCGGCGGGAGCGTTTTCTTTTAATGATAGTGTGGCAAGAGGCTTATTCCTCTTCTTCGTCGTCCTCGACTTCCATTTCGCCCAGGCGTTCTTCCACGATGGCCGAGAGCGTATCCATCAGGTTCTCGTCCGCGGGGAGGAACTCTTCCGTATCGCCGTTGACGACCACCTTCATGATGTATACGTCCTGCTCCGCGCCGCAAGCGCATTCCTCATCCTCGCACTCGCAATCTTCTTCCGGCAGATTGGAAAGATCCATGAGCACAGCATATTCCTGGCCCTCATATTCGAAATAATCGATGACATCCAGTTCAAATTCGTTGCCTTCATCATCGGCAAATACGACAACATCGCGTTCTTCTTCCATGGCTTGCACCACCTCTCACTATTTGGCTTCATTGTATCGCATACCGCATGCGTTTTCAACGTCGATTATTGGTCCGTGGGATCGCGTCTTTGTGCATGCGTTGCCGCCTACCAATTAGTATAGCCCAGCTCCTGTTTTTCAACGTTTCTTCTGCCTAAAAAATTTTATTTTGAAACCCTAAAAAATTATTGGCATGATGTAAAAAATATGATATAGTGAATGCAGCAAAGGGGGGTGCGCTTCCGATGATGATCACGATGGATTTCCTGACGCGGCTGGCAGCCGCTTTGGCGCAGCAATTCGGAGAAAACTGCGAAATTGTGGTACACGATCTGCACAAACCCGACAATACCATCGCCGCCATTGAAAACGGGCATGTCACCAACCGCAAGCTGGGGGACGGTCCGTCTCACATCGTGCTTGAGGCCATGAAGAAGGACCCAAGCGAGCTGCACGATCAGCTCGGTTATCTCGCAAAAACGCACGACGGACGCATCGTAAAATCCAGCACCGTATACCTGCGCAACGAAACGGGCAAGGTGGAAGGCATATTCTCCATCAACTACGACATCACAGGGTTTCTGGCGGCTGAAACGGCCGTAAAGTCCATTATCAGCCATCGGGACGAGGAAAAGACCGAGCGCATCCCTCAGAACGTCAACGATCTGCTGGACGACCTCATCGACCAGAGCGTTGCGAACGTCGGCAAGCCCGTCGCGCTCATGACAAAGGAGGATAAGATCCGCGCCATCCATTTCCTTAACGAGTCCGGCGCGTTCCTCATCACCAAAAGCGGGGATAAGGTATCCCGGCATTTCGGCATCTCCAAGTATACGCTGTACTCCTATATCGACGCCAAACTGTAATCCTCTCCGCCGCAAACCGGGTAAACTCCATCGTTGGCGGAGATACTATTATACCACGATATCAAAGGCGACATCAGAAAGGAAGGGCTGAACACCATGGATTTCTCCAGCATTCGCAAGGCATCCGAAGCTTACCTGCCCCAGATGACCAAATTCCTGCGCGATCTTATCGCAATCCCCAGCGAAAGCTGCCAGGAGGAGGGCGTTATCAAGCGCACCATCGAGGAAATGAAAATGCTGGGCTTCGACAGGGCCGAGATCGACGGCCAGGGCAACGCACTGGGCTGGATGGGCAAGGGCGAAAGGATCATCGCATTCGACGGGCATATCGATACCGTAGGCATCGGCAACATCGACAACTGGAAGTTTGACCCTTACAAGGGTTTTGAAAGCGATACCGAAATCGGCGGCCGCGGCGGTTCGGATCAGGAAGGCGGCGTAGTCTCTGCCGTGTATGGCGCCAAGATCATGAAGGACCTAGGCCTCATCCCCGAAGACGTTACCATACTCGTCACCGCCACCGTGCAGGAAGAAGATTGCGACGGACTGTGCTGGCAGTACATCCATAACGAAAGCAAAATCACGCCCGAGTTTGTGGTTTCCACCGAACCCACCGACGGCGGCGTTTACCGCGGCCACCGCGGGCGTATGGAAATCCGCGTGGACGTGCAGGGCGTTTCCTGCCACGGCTCCGCGCCCGAGCGCGGCGACAACGCCATTTATAAAATGGCCGAAATACTCCTTGACGTGAAAGCGCTCAACGAGAACGGCTGCACTGAGTCCGATGAGATCAAGGGCCTCGTGAAGATGCTCGATCCGAAATTCAACCCGGAACATTATGAGGACGCGCGGTTCCTCGGACGCGGCACCGTTACCACTTCCGAAATATTCTTCACTTCGCCAAGCCGCTGCGCGGTTGCGGACTCCTGCTCCATTTCCCTCGACCGCCGCATGACAGCGGGCGAAACCTGGGACTCCTGCCTCAAGGAAATCGAAAACCTGCCCGCCTGCAAGAAGCATGGCGCAAAGGTTTCCATGTACATGTACGACCGTCCGGCATGGACAGGTCTCGAATATCCGACCGAATGCTATTTCCCGACCTGGATCAACAAGGAAACCGCCCCCCATGTGCAGGCCGTTGTCGACGCGCACAAGGCGCTCTACGGCGACGAGCGCATAGGCGACCCCGCCTCCATGCACTTACGTAAGCGTCCTCTCACCGATAAGTGGACGTTCTCGACCAACGGCGTTTCCATACAGGGCCGCTACGGCATCCCCTGCGTAGGCTTCGGGCCTGGCGCCGAGTCGCAGGCGCACGCGCCCAACGAAGTCATCTGGAAGCAGGATCTTGTGACCTGCGCCGCCGTATACGCCGCCATCCCCGGCCTCTACAAGGGTAAGAGCGGCGAGGACGTCGTGCAGTTCCGCGCGGGCAAAACCAACAACGATATTAAATAAGCAACGATATCAAATAAGGCCTCCGCTGCCAAACCATAAACATAAACTAAGAGGAGATTCCGCTATGAGCAACGTCAAGAAATATACCGACAGGCTGGACCAGCTTCAGTTTTCCAACATGTACGACGGCGACTTCTTCCTGACCTGGGAAAAGAGCCGCGAAGAACTTGAAGCCGTATTCACCGTGGCCGACGCGCTGCGCCACCTGCGCGAGAACAACGTTTCCACCCGCATATTCGATACGGGCCTGGGCATCTCGCTGTTCCGCGATAACTCCACACGCACCCGCTTCTCCTTCGCTTCCGCCTGCAACCTGTTGGGCCTCGCCGTGCAGGATCTGGACGAGGGCAAGAGCCAGGTCGCCCATGGCGAAACCGTGCGTGAAACCGCCAATATGATCTCCTTCATGGCGGACGTCATCGGCATCCGCGACGATATGTACATCGGCAAGGGCAACGCCTACATGCACGAGGTCGTCGACGCCGTGACCACAGGCCACAAGGCGGGCGTGCTGGAGCAGAAGCCGACTCTCGTCAATCTGCAGTGCGATATCGATCATCCCACGCAATCCATGGCGGATATGCTGCACCTCATCCACGAGTTCGGCGGCGTAGAAAACCTCAAGGGCAAGAAGATCGCCATGAGCTGGGCTTACTCCCCCTCCTACGGCAAGCCGCTTTCCGTACCGCAGGGCGTCATCGGCCTCATGACCCGCATGGGCATGGACGTAACCCTCGCGCATCCCGCAGGGTACGAGGTCATGAGCGACGTCGTGGATGTCGCCAAAGCGAACGCCGCGCAGTTCGGCGGCAAATTCGAAATCACCAACTCCATGGCGGACGCATTCCGCGACGCGGACGTCGTGTACCCCAAGAGCTGGGCGCCGTTTGCGGCTATGGAAAAGCGCACACAACTCTACGGCAACTCCGATTTCGACGGCATCAAGGCGCTGGAGAAAGAGCTGCTCGCCCAGAACGCGCAGCATAAGGACTGGGAATGCACCGAAGAGCTGATGAAGCTCACAAAGGGCGGCAAGGCGCTGTACATGCACTGCCTGCCCGCCGACATCACCGGCGTGAGCTGCAAGCAGGGCGAAGTCGCCGCTTCCGTGTTCGATCGTTACCGCGATCCCCTGTACAAAGAAGCCTCTTTCAAGCCCTACATCATCGCGGCCATGATATTCCTCGCCAAGGTGAAGGACCCACAGACCACACTGCGTCAGCTTGAGACGCAGGCCAAACTGCGCTGGACAGGCGCCGCAAAATAATATGTCAAGAAAGTGCCTTATGGCACTTTAGGCCATCGGCAAAGTCCTGCGGACTTTGCCGATGGAGTTTTCTGTAGGTTAAAATGCCGCCCGTGAGCGGCATTCTTTTTTTGTTGAGCACATTCAAACAAATATTATCCATATCGCCCGTACTGTGCTATCCTAAGAAAAGCGAAAACCCAATGAAAAGGACTAAAGACATGAAGGAACTCTGGGAGCTTTTCTGGACATTTGCCAGAATAGGCGTTATGACATTCGGGGGCGGCTACGCCATGCTGCCCATACTGCAGCGGGATATCGTGGAGGGCAAAGGCTGGGCCACCGATGAAGAACTCGCGGATTATTTTGCCGTGGGGCAATGCACGCCGGGCATCATCGCGGTCAACACCGCGACGTTTATCGGTCAGAAACGCAAGGGGACGGCAGGGGGCATTGCGGCGACGCTCGGCATTGTGTTCCCGTCCATCGTGATCATCTCCATACTGGCGGGGCTGATTACAAACTTCGCGGATATTGCCCTTGTGAAAAACGCTTTTGCGGGCATACGCGTGTGCGTGTGCGTGCTCATATTCAACGCGGTATGCAAGCTATGGAAAAGCGCCGTGAAAAGCAAGCTTTCGTTTGCAATATTCCTTGTTGTAGCTCTCGGCGCGTATTTCCTCGATATATCCCCGGCCATATTTGTGGTTATTGCGGCGGCTGTAGGGCTTATGCCTGTTTTCCTTCGTCCTAAGAGGAAGGAGGGCGATAAGTAATGCTGCTGCTTCGCCTTTTCTTTGAATTCTTCAAAACCGGCCTGTTCTCCGTAGGCGGCGGCCTGGCCACGCTGCCGTTCCTCTCCAAAATGGCCGACGCCACCGGCTGGTTCACGCAGGCGCAGCTTGCGGATATGGTGGCGGTTTCAGAGTCCACGCCCGGCCCCATCGGCGTGAATATGGCAACCTATGTGGGGTTTACCACCGCGGGCGTCATAGGCTCCGTCGTGGCGACGCTCGGGCTCATCGCCCCTTCCGTCATCGTGATATTGCTGATCGCGTCCTTTCTGCGCAAATTCCGGGAAAGCCGGTATATCAACGCGGCGTTTGCCGCCCTTCGCCCCGCATCCACGGGCCTCATTGCGGCGTCGGGGCTTTCCCTCGTGGTTCTCACGTTCTATACGCCGGGGGCCGGGGATTTCATCGCCAATATGAACTGGAAAGGGATTGCGCTGGCGGCAATCCTCGTCGTCCTGACCCGCTTTGTAAAAAAGACCCAAAAGCTGCACCCTATCGTCTGGATACTCGTATCGGCGGCGGCCGGCATAGGGTTCGGGTTCGCGGGGGCCTGACCCGCCTGCGGCCGCCGGGCATTGCAATTTACATGCAAACCCGATAGAATAATACCGAACCATTGAGGGGCTGCCATCGGGGTAAGCTCCTTTTTATCGGCTCCCGCCGGGTGCGGCGGGCCGGGACCGGAGGACTTAGCCATGAAAAAGGAACACGTCGCGATACTGCAGATGCTCGTCTGCGGCCTGATGTGGAGCACGGGCGGCCTGCTCATAAAACTGCTGCCCTGGAACGCTCTGGTGATCGCGGGATACCGCAGCGTGCTGACGGCGGGCGTGATCGCCCTGTATATGCGCATGCGCAAGCTGCGCTTTGTGCGAAGCCGCCAGTCCTACGCCATCGCCGCCGCCATGACGGCGGTCATACTGACGTTCCTGCCCGCCACCAAGCTGACCACCGCCGCGAACGCCATCGTGCTGCAGTATACCGCGCCCATTTACGTGCTGCTGTTTTCAGCGGTGTTCCTCAAGCAGCGCATGCGCCGCGGCGATCTGCTGACAGTGCTGCTTACCATGGCGGGCATCGCGTTGTGCTTTTTTGACAGGCTTGGCGCGGGGTCCCTTCCCGGCAACGCGCTCGGGCTCGCCTCTGGCGTGTTCTTCGGCTCCATGTTCTATTTTTCCGGTGGCGTGGAAGAGGAAACGCGCCTGTCCGGTTTGCTGATGGCGCAGTTTGTCATCATACTGATCGGCGTGCCGCTCTCGTTCGTATACGATACGCCCGTCACCGCGGTCAATCTCCTGTACATCGCGCTGCTGGGCGTAGTACAGCTCGGCATTCCGTATATCCTGTTCAGCCTGTCCGCCAAGTACTGTTCGCCGCTGACCTGCTCGCTGCTTTCGGTGCTGGAGCCGCTTTTTAACCCCATCTGGGTGTTCCTGGTGCTGGGCGAGCAGCCGGGCGCGTATGCGCTCATAGGCGGCGCGGTGGTGCTCTTAACCATCACGCTCTGGTGCGTGTGGGACGGGCGGCAGAAGCAGTCCGCCTGCCCGGCGCAGGCAACTGAAGCCTGAGCCCGCGCGGCGCGCGTATTCGCCAAATCAGGCGTTTATCGGCGAACGGCGCATGCCGCTTAACCGCGTTAAACCCATGCGGGCATTGCAAATTCCGCGAAATACCGGTAGAATATTACAGAACGATATAGGGGCTGCGCGTCAGCCCCTTTCGTACAAGCCGTGAGGATGAGTATGAAAAAGGAACGCGCCGCCCTGCTGCAAATGCTCCTGTGCACCCTGCTATGGAGCACGAGCGGCCTTCTCGTCAAGCTGGTTCCGTGGAACGCGCTGGTCATCGCGGGCTGCCGCAGCATATTGACAGGGATTGTAATGGGCCTGTATATGCGCGCGCGCCGCATGCGCTTGGTGCGAAGCCGCCAATCCTTCGCCATTGCCGTTGCGCTGATGGCGACATACATCACCTACCTGCCCGCCATCAAACTGACCACGGCGGCCAACGCCATCGTGCTCGAGTATACGGCGCCCATATACGTGCTGGTCTTCTCGGCCATATTCCGCAGGCAGCCCATGCGCCGGGGCGACGTGCTGGCGGTGCTGCTGACCATAGCAGGCGTGGCGCTGTGCTTTGTGGATCAGATCGGCGGGGGCTCTCTCATGGGCAATCTGCTGGGGCTGGCGTCGGGCGTATTTTTCGGCGCGATGTTCACGCTTTCGGGCGGGGCGGATGAAGAGACGCGTATGTCCGGCATGCTGCTTTCGCAGATTATGATGGGGCTGCTGTGCGCGCCGCTCGCGTTCGCATACGATACGCCCGTTACCGCGACGAATATCCTGTTTATCGTGCTGCTGGGCGTGGTGCAGCTCGGCATCCCGAACATACTGTACAGCCTGTCAGTACGCTACGTTTCGCCGCTGACCTGCTCGCTGATCGCGTCCATACAGCCGCTCATCAACCCAATATGGGTGTACCTTGCGGTAGGCGAACGGCCCGGCAAATACGCATTTATCGGCGGGGCGGTGGTGCTCGTTACCATCACGCTCTGGTACGCGTGGGACGCGCGCAGCAGACACAGGATTGAAATCGCGGCGCAGGCCGAATCGCCCGCTTCCTGAAATACCATCGGCTAAAGAAGAAACCACGGGAGGACATACATGGAGTACAACGTACAAAGCATACAGGTCATGGAGGGGCTGGATGCCGTACGCATGCGCCCCGGCATGTACATAGGCTCCACGGGCGCGCGCGGCCTGCACCATCTGCTGTGGGAGATCGTGGATAACGCCATAGACGAGGCCGCCAACGGCTTCGCCACGACCGTGGAAGTCACGCTGCACAAGGATAATTCCGTCACCGTGTCCGACGACGGGCGCGGCATCCCCGTGGGCATACACGAAAAATACGGCGTGTCCGGCGTGGAACTGGTGTTTACGCAGCTGCACGCGGGCGGTAAATTCGGCAACGACTCCTACGGCTATTCGGGCGGACTGCACGGCGTGGGTGCGAGCGTGGTAAACGCGCTTTCCACCTGGCTGCGCGCGGAAGTCTGCACACAGGGCCACGCGTATGTGCAGGAGTTTGAAAGCGCCTTGGGCAAGAACGGCAAAATCATATCCGGCCACCCCAAGGGGCCGCTGACCGAAACCGGCCGCACGCGCAAACAGGGCACAACGGTCACATTTCTGCCCGACGCGCGCGTATTTGAAACCATTGAGATGAATTTCGATATTATCGCACGCAGGCTGCGGGAACTCGCGTATCTCAACCGCGGCGTGCGCATGAAGCTGATCGACGAACGCGCCAAAAAGCGCGAGGCGGAATACTGCTTCGAGGGCGGGCTTTCGGATTTCGTTTCCTACCTGAACGCGGACAAAACCGCACTCTACCCCTCCCCCATCCACATCCGGGGCGAGCGGGACGGCATCGTGGTGGAACTCGCCCTGCAGCACAACGACGGCTACGCGGAAAGCATATTCAGCTATGTCAACAACATCCCCACCACCGAGGGCGGCACGCACGAAACGGGCTTCAAAGCGGCTTTGACCAAGGTCATGAACGATTACTGCCGCCGCGTCGGCTTGCTCAAGGATAAGGACCCTTCCCTTTCCGGCGAGGATTTCCGGGAAGGACTGACGGCGGTGCTCTCCCTCAAAATGAAGAGCATACAGTTCGAGGGCCAGACCAAAACAAAGCTCGGCAACACGGAAGCGCGCCCCGCCGTGGAATATGTAGTAACGGAGCTTTTGACGCCCTATCTGGAGGATCTGAAAAACGCGGACATCGCCGCCGGCATGGCGGACAAGGCCGTAAAAGCCGCGCGCGTGCGCGAGACGGCGCGCAAGGCGAAGAATATGGCCCGCGAAAAGAACAAGCTGGAAAACGCGCCTCTGGTGGGCAAGCTTTCTAGCTGCACAGGCCGCAACCCGCAGAAGAATGAGCTGTTTATCGTAGAGGGCGACAGCGCGGGCGGCTCCGCCAAGCAGGGGCGCGACCGCAGCTTCCAGGCCATACTCCCCCTGCGCGGCAAACCGCTCAATGTGGAGAAAAAGCGGTTCGACCAGGTGCTCGCCAACGAGGAGTTCCGCTCCATCATCACCGCCATAGGCACGGGCATAGGCGAGGATTTCGATATTTCGCAGCGCAAGTACGATAAAGTCATAATCCTCTCCGACGCGGACCAGGACGGCGCGCATATCCGCGCCATACTGCTGACGTTCTTTTACCGGTATATGAAGCCGCTCATCATGGAAGGGCACGTCTACATCGGCCTGCCGCCGCTTTACAAGGTGCAGCGCGGTGAACGCGCGATATACGCCTACGACGAGCGCGAGCTTGCGGCCGCCGCGAAAGAGCTGGGCAAGGGCTATACGGTACAGCGCTACAAAGGCCTGGGCGAAATGAACCCCGAGCAGCTCTGGGAGACCACCATGAACCCCGACAACCGCTCGCTCATCCGCGTGGGCATAGAAGACGCGGCGGACGTGGAGCACATCGTCACCGTGCTCATGGGCGATAAAATTCAGCCGCGCAAAGAATACATCAGCGAATACGCGAATTTCAACAAGCAGGATGTGTTTTTGGAAAAAGGATACAGCGCGCAGAGCGCTGCGCGCAATGAACAATGAATAATTAACAATGAACAATGGCGGACAAAATCCCTACGGGATTTTTCTGAACAATACTGTACCGAACTGTGTAACCCATTTAGAAGAAATTCCGAAGGAATTTCCTCATGCATTGTTCATTTTGCATTGTTCATTGTTCATTTTATTATGAGGTGAAACATGGCTAAAAAACCCGACTCCCCGCCTCCCAGGGGCGAAACCATACTCGAACGCACCATGGATGATGTGATGCACGGCAGCATGATGCCGTACGCGGAGCACGTCATACTTGAGCGCGCGCTCCCGCGTGTGGAGGACGGGCTCAAGCCGGTACAGCGGCGCATCCTCTACACCATGATGGAGCTCGGCCTCGCGCCGGACAAGCCTCACCGGAAAAGCGCGCGCATCGTGGGCGATTGCCTGGGCAAATACCATCCACACGGCGACAGCTCGGTGTACGACGCCATGGTGCGCATGGCGCAGCCCTTCAACATGCGCATGCCGCTGGTGGACGGGCACGGCAACTTCGGCTCGGTGGACGGCGACTCCGCCGCCGCCATGCGCTATACCGAAGCGCGCATGACGCCGCTGGCGCTGGAGCTGCTGCGCGATATCGAAAAGGATACCGTTGAGTTCGCGCTCAATTTCGACGATACGCTGCAGGAACCGGTATTGCTGCCCGGGCGTTTCCCCAACCTCCTGGTCAACGGCGCAAGCGGCATTGCGGTGGGGCTTGCCACCAACATACCGCCGCACAACCTCGGCGAAGCCATAGACGCCGTCGTGGCGCAGATACAAAACCCCGACATTTCCCTCGACGAGCTGATGCAGCGCATGCCCTGCCCGGATTTTCCAACGGGCGGCTATCTCATTCAGTCGCCCGAAATCCGCGAGGCGTACGAAACGGGGCGCGGCAAGCTCACCATGCGCGCCAAGACGCATATTGAAACCCAGAAGAACGGCAAACCGCTCATCGTGATCACCGAGCTTCCCTATCAGGTCAACAAGGCGGCCATGCTGGAGAAGATACTCGCCGTCACGCAGGAAAAGAAAGTGCTGTTCTCAGGTGTCTCGGATATCCGCGACGAAAGCGACCGCATGGGTACGCGCGCCGTCATAGAACTCAAAAAGGATACCGACGCGGAACAGGTGCTCAATTACCTGTTCAAGTATTCCGACCTGCAGTGCACGTTCGGCGTGAACATGGTCGCCATAGCGGAAGGCCGGCCGCAGCAGATGGGCCTGAAGGAGATCATCGCCCACTATATCCGCCACCAGCGCGAGGTCGTCACCCGCCGCACGCGCTACGAGCTGGAGAACGCGCAAAAACGCGAGCACATACTCGCCGGACTCATGATCGCGATAGACAACCTCGACGCCGTCATCGCGCTTATCCGCGCAAGCAAGACCGTAAAGGCCGCGCGCGAAGGGCTCATGGAGCGCTTCAAACTATCGGAAATTCAGGCGCAGGCCATACTCGACCTTCGGTTGCAGCGCCTGACCAACCTGGAGCTGCTGACCATTCAGAAAGAATATAAAGAAATCCTCGCGCTCATCGACAAGCTCACCGCCATACTCGCTTCCGACAAAAAGCTGGTGGCGCTCATCCGCGACGAGCTTGTGGAAATCAAGGAGAAATACGCAAACGAACGCCGCACCGCTGTCATCGACGCCGAGACGACCATACAGGTGGACACAGCGGCGCTCAAGGTGGTGGAGGACGTGACCGTCACCATATACGACGGGCTGCGCGCCCGCCGCACCCCCGCGCGAAGCAGCGTTCCCGCCAACCCGGATGAAATTGTCCTCTATACTCTCCCCGCCCGTACGGATCAGTCCATACGTCTGTTTACGGATAAGGGCGCATGCCTGCTTCTCTCTGTGGAAAGCCTGCCCGAAACCAAAGCGGGGGCGCGGCCCGTCAACCTCGCGGGGCTGCTGCCGTTTGAGGAAAACGAGCGCATCGTCGCCGCGTATGAAGAAAACGACGCCGGAAATCTTTATTTCATCACGGCGCAGGGGTATGTCAAATGCACGCCCGCCGCGCAGTACGCCTCGCGCAACAAGCGCATAGCGGCCATTAACCTCAAAGAGGGAGACAGCGTGCTGCAGGTGGAGCAGGGCCGCGAGGAGACCATACTGCTCATCACGCAAAAAGGCATGAGCATACGCTTCGCGCTCTCCACCGTGCCCGAAATGGGCCGCACCGCCGCGGGCGTCAAATGCGTGAAGCTCGAAAACGGCGACGCCGTGCTCTTAGCGCTGCAGGTGCGCGACGAGGGCGAGATACTCACGCTTTCCGACCGCGGCTATGCCAAGCGCAGCCTGCTGTTCGATTACGAAGTGCAGGGCCGCAACGGCAAGGGGCTCAAGACGTTCGATTTCAAGAAGAACGGCTCCAACGGCACGCGCATCGCGGCCGCCTTCTACGTATGCGAGCCGTTCGATTTCGCCGTGCGCCAGCGCCACGGCACAGTCACCCGCTTCAATACGGAGGATGTGCGCATAGAGGACCGCGCCAGCAAGGGCAGCATGCTCGTGCTTGTCATGCTAGACGACGACGTGGTATCGGCGGAGAAGGTGTGATTATTTGATGTGGGGCTCTGCCCCACACCCCCGCTTAGGGCCGTAACGGCCCTAAGAACCCATAATCAAAGCGACTTTGTCGCTTTGGGTGTATATCTGTGTTACAACTTTCAACATTTCGGGCGGCATAGGCCGCCCTTTTTATTTTCATAGGGCCAATCGTTGTTGGTCAGATTTTACAATCCTGATAGCTATTACATCTTGTAAGTGTTTGGATCAGCATGATATAGTATGGTGGTCAGTATCAAAATTGAAACCCATTAATAGGTCAGGAGCGATTGAAGTGCCAAACTGGTTGCTTGTTACACTGCTATTTATCGCATTGATTCTCTTTTTAATATTTATGGGCTGGCTGGACTGGAAATATAAATGCAGAAAGACCGTAAAAGAAAATGACCTTCATTTCTTTTTGACCGGCTATATGGCCATGAAAGAAAAAGATCAAGCCATGATCATATTGGACGGCGTATTAGGCGTAAATGACAGTGAGCTGATATTTGCAAATCGCTTTAAGGAAGAAGAGTTCTGCATGGCAGAAGAATTCTCCCACGTATCCAGTTTTGACATATCTGAATATGATGAAGACGATTTCTTAGGGTTTATGGGTGTGAAAGCCGATACCGGGTGTGTCCTGCGGAATATGCTGGGGATAACCACCTATAAACGCATACCCGGATTCATAAAAAAACGCATGATTTGCAAAATCCGCTTTGGTAATACCCGGCTATGCTTTTGCTATAAAAACACGGAACAAAATACAGCGGCGATAGAACGGCTTAAAACGTATATACGTACTGAATGAACACACCCTAGGATTTTAAAATCTTGCGACGGGGCGTTTTCGCTCCGTTTTTTTATGTAAAAAACCGCAGGCAGCGGCTTATATTTCCCTTTATATACCCTCCAAAGCGGCAAAGCCGCTTTGAGATAGGGTTTCCAAAGGGCCGTTGCGGCCCTTTGGTGGGGTGCAGGGGCAAAGCCCCTACATTTGTTCTTTAGCACCCCTGCGCGCACAGCACCGACTGCGCCAAGAGCGCCGCGCCGTACAGCGGCGTATCCGGGTGCGCGGCGAACTGCGGATGGTGCCACGGGTGGTTTTCCCTGCCGGGCGTGCCGGAGCCGAGGAAATAGAAGAACGCGGGCGCGTGCTGCGCGAGCAGCGCGAAATCCTCCGACGCCATGTTGAGCGCGGGCACCACGACATTCCCCTCCCCCACTATACTTTGTGCCGCGCAGCGGGCGATGGGAACGAGCGCGGATGGGTTATCCACCGCAGGCGAACTGCTGAACAGCTCCAGTTCCGAGGTGCATCCATAAGCCTCGGCTGCGCCGGTCACCACCTGTTTGAGCCTCTCCAGCACGATTTTGCGGGTCTCGGGCGCGTGGGAGCGGATACTGCCGGAAAATACCGCGTCGTCCACGATCATATCCTCCGGGTTGCCGCCGCACAGATAGCCTACGCTGATGACGGCGGATTGCAGCGGGTCGACATTGCGACTGATTATGCTGTGTACGCCCTGCACCGCAGCGCATGCGGCGATGACGGGGTCGATATTGCGGTGCGGCGCGCTGCTGTGCCCGCCCCGGCCTATGATGCGCGCCTTATACAGATCCTTCGCTGCCATGAGGTGACCTTCCCGCACGCCGACGGTGCCGATCATCAACTGCGGCGAATTGTGAAGCCCGAACAGCATGTCTAATTTCGCGCGGGAAAACAGGCCATGCTCTATCATGGCATTGGCGCCGCGCAGCGTTTCCTCCGCGGGCTGGAACAGAAACACGACGTCGCCGCGAAGCTCTTCCCTGCGCTCGGCAAGCAGCATGGCCGCGCCGACGAGGCCCGCCGTGTGCACGTCGTGTCCGCAGGCGTGCATCACGCCGTCCACGCGCGAGCAATCCGGCCGGTCGCTTTTTTCATTCTGCGAAAGCGCGTCGATATCCGCCCTGAGGCCTATGGAGGGGCCGTCCCCGCCGCGCAGCAGGAATACCCCGCCCGTCGGGAGGCCGATGTCGATTTCCTCAATGCCCAGCTTTTGCATATGACCGCGGATGAGCGCGGTGGTTTCATGCTCTTCCAGGCCCAGCTCCGGGTGCATGTGCATCTGCCGCGCTATCGCGCGTATATTCTCGCCGTAACGGTTGAAAACGTTTCCCATATCGATATGTGTACCCATCAATTCCATCTCCTTCACGGCCACTATTATAACAGACCTGAAGGATATTTTTGTACTGCAAAACTATTCATAATTGGTTTCACCTTTTTTTATATGCCTGTAAATCTGCGAGGGACAAACAGCATTCATTCTAATGAATAATACGTGGATATGTTTGCTATAATAGTCGGTACTGAATACTTCGCCATGTTCTTTTACAATTTCATTCTCTGATTTATTGTAGTCAAATACTATATAATAGCCTTCATTGTAGTCGTTTTTATCTAAATACTGATGCAGCTCGGGAAACCCAGAATTGTAGTATTCTATTCCATTCCACAGTTTTGTCTCAATAACAACCCTCTCAGAAGGAATAGTAATATCACTATTTCCGGCTGCCGACCGAGGCTCGCAGAAAGTTTCTTGTTGCAAAAAAATCACGAGAGTACATCTTAAAGTATCTTCTGTAATTTTCAATTTTGGGAAACCACGAAAGTTTCCATTCTCCATTTTTCTTTTGAATGTAATGATGGATTCTAATAATGAAGTGTCAGAACAAAAAGATAATTCATAAATAAGCCTACGGAACAAGTCTTTGCAGAAAGCATTATAGTTAGTAATGTTATTTGCAATAAAGAAATCTCTTCTTCTCATACATATTTGTTTAAATATGCTTATTGATAAGCTTTTATTTGCAACAGATTTAGCTATTGCTGGTGTTATTGCCAGTGCAAACTTGTCACATAAGACAATAGCAGAATTATCAAAACAATAATCCTGAATAATTCTGATAATCGTTTTGTGAGTATCCAGATTCATAGCTTTGTTAGTTTAAAAGCTTGTTCAGCTATTGTATGCCTATAGATACGCCTATTAGATGATATTTCTTTAATTTCGACTAAGCCATAATTAAATAACTTTGTTATTTTTGCTGATACACTACTTTCAGCAGTATTTAATGTAGCGGCAATTTCTTTCTGTGACTTTTTTCCATCGACTTCTTTATATACTTTTAATAAAAGAATATCTGATTGAAGCATGGAGATATATTCTTCACGTAAAGCTTTATTTGATCTCAATTGCAATAGTTCAATCTTTTCCATGGTATCAATTTTGTTTTTTATATAATTGACTGACGCAAAAAGCTCTTGACTTTCGCCCATTTGCCTTACCTCTTAAAACAATCGTTTAGGACATTTGGCCTTCGAGTTAACTACATATTCCAAGAGGCCTGCTTTTTCTAATGAGACAGCAAATAGACGTACGGCTTCCGAAGACGTATTTACTTCTTCCCCTATTTCCTTTAAGCTCTTTGTACCGTCAAAAAGATCATACATCTTCTGCCTTTGGTCTGTAGTCAGGTATTTACTGCGTATTTGGTCGTTGAATAATGCTAGTTTATCTTGAGATAAAATAGTTAACATCTTTCGGATTATAATAATTTCTTCAAGTATTCGTTCGCTATTTTCCATACTTAAGCTTCCTCCGATTCGGGAATATTTGTAACTCCATATTCTACAAGATTAAATGCTGCTTTATATCGTCCCTTTTGTGCTGCTGGTACAACTAAGCCGAGAAGTGCCCATTTATTCCATAGTTTTGCTACAGTTGAATGAGAACATTTGTTTTTCAGTGTTGAAGCAATTTCTCTAGTCGACTTTTCTCCGTCAGAAAGTGAATAAATTTCAATTAATTGTTCGGAATTCAATTCTGCTTTTATTATATCAATAATAGTTTTTCGATTAACGACTTTATATAGTGTAAGAAACTCTTGAAACATATTTGCTAATTGGTCTTGGGCCATATCATTGTTCCTCCAAACGCTTCATTGCATAATAAAGTGCAATTTTAGAGGGAGATTTGTTTATTATTCTCGCATTACCTCTGGTTTGAAAGCTGACTAAGTCATTATCGACTAATACTTGAGCAAATACTTGTAATGTGTTAATTTTACAGCCAATATCAGTACTTATTTGTGGCAAAGTCCTTATACCATCAAAAGAGCCATATATCTGCTTGCGTAGATCGGAAGTAAGAAATTCCGCATAAAATGTCTGTAAAGCTTCAGACTTCACTTTTACCGTAAGGAGCTTAACTTCTTCTAATAACTCGGATAATAGTGCTTCAATCGCATCACAATCCATATATATACACCTCCAAATATAAAATATAATAAAACGACATATTCTGTCAATATATTCAATGGAATATTCTTGTACTATTTCAAAAATACTAGACTATAGATGTATTTATTTCCGCGAATCCAATGCGTTACAAGTCTAAAAGCCAAGTCGCGCAAGTATTACTATTTACATAATCAATGTTTATGGTTGCCAAATGGCTGTTTCGTCAAATCAATATTGTAATTATGTTTGTGTTACTTGTAATTAAAGATACTGATCACGCTCAACAAATGCCAATTTATTGCCCCATTCTGTTCAAGCATTGTTCAATGTTCCTGTCCGCTCGCGGCGTTGTGCTTGGCCGCACTGCCATGCTATAATAGAACGACTATGAAATGATGGAGGGGCCTCGCGACTACACGGGACCGACACGGAAGTATGGGACTGTTCGAAGCGCTGCTGGGAATTACCCCGGAAGCAAAGCTGAAAAAGCTAAAACCCATCGTACAGAAGATTAACGCGCTGGAGCCGGAAATATCTGCGCTCTCCAATACGGCGCTCCGGGGTAAGACGGATGAGTTCAAAGCCCGGCTCGCTGCGGGCGAAACACTGGACGGCATACTGCCCGAAGCGTTCGCCGTTGTGCGCGAAGCTGCCAAACGCACCGTGGGCATGCGGCATTTCGATGTGCAGATGCTGGGCGGCATCGCGCTGCACCAGGGCCGTATCGCGGAAATGAAAACAGGCGAGGGCAAAACGCTGGTCGCCACGTTGCCGGCGTACCTGAACGCGCTGACGGGGGAAGGCGTCCACATCGTGACGGTCAACGATTACCTCGCCAAGCGCGACGCGCAGTGGATGGGTAAAATCCACCGCTTCCTGGGCCTTTCTGTCGGCGTCATCGTGCACGAACTGGATAATGATGAACGCCGCGACGCCTACAACTGCGACATCACCTACGGCACCAACAACGAGCTCGGTTTCGACTACCTGCGCGACAACATGGTGGTCTACCGGGAGCAGATGGTGCAGCGCGAACTTACCTACGCCATTGTGGACGAGGTGGACAGCATACTCGTCGACGAAGCGCGCACGCCGCTTATTATATCCGGCCACGGCGAGAAGACCACCGACCTGTACGAGCGGGCAGACCGCTTTGTGTGCAAGCTTACGCGCGGCCCGAACATAGAGCAGAAAACGCGTACGGAAATGCTGATGGAAGCCGACCAGCCCGAAGAAGGCGACTACATGGTCGACATCAAGAACAAGACCGTGCAGCTCACGCAGGAGGGCATCAGCAAGGCGGAAGTGTATTTCAACATCGAGAGCTTTGCCGATATAGAGAACACCGAAATCAACCACCACGTGCTGCAGGCGCTCAAGGCGCACGCCATATTCTCGCGCGACGTGGATTACGTGGTGCAGGACGGCGAGGTTATCATCGTAGACGAATTCACCGGCCGTCTCATGCTGGGCCGCCGTTACAGCGAGGGCCTGCACCAGGCGCTCGAGGCCAAGGAGGGCGTGAAGGTGGAGCGCGAGAACAAGACGCTCGCCACCATCACATTCCAGAACTATTTCCGCATGTACAAAAAGCTCGCGGGCATGACCGGTACGGCCAAGACGGAAGAGCAGGAATTCACGGCCATTTATAACCTGGACGTCGTGGAGATCCCCACCAACCGCCCCATGATCCGCAATGACAACAACGACGTCGTATACACGACCGAGGAAGGCAAATTCCGCGCCGTCGTCAAGGAAATCGAAGCCATGCACAAGACGGGCCAGCCCATACTGGTGGGCACCATATCCGTCGAGCGCAGCGAATATTTAAGCGAACTCTTAACCCGGCGCGGCATACCGCACCAGGTATTGAACGCCAAGTTCCACGCCAAGGAGGCGGAGATCGTCGCCCAGGCAGGCAAATTCGGCCGCGTGACCATCGCCACCAACATGGCCGGCCGTGGTACGGATATTCTGCTCGGCGGCAACCCGGAATTCATGGCGCGCGAGCAGCTTCGCCGCGACGGTATGGACGACGAACTCATCGAAGAAGCCACGGGCCACGCCGAAACCGACGACGCCGAAATTCTCGCCGCCCGCGTGACTTTTTCCGAGCTGTTTAGCAAATACAAGCAGGAAACCGACACGGAGCACGAAAAAGTCGTAAACCTGGGCGGTCTGCACATCATAGGCACGGAGCGGCACGAGAGCCGCCGTATCGATAACCAGTTGCGCGGCCGCAGTGGCCGCCAGGGCGACCCCGGCAGCACGCGTTTCTATGTATCGCTGGAGGACGACCTGATGCTGCGCTTCGGCGCGGATCGCATCAAGGGCATGCTCGAAAAGCTCTCGCCCGATGACGACGTCCCCATCGAAATGGGCATGATCACCAAGCAGATCGAGACGGCGCAAAAGCGCGTCGAAATGCACAACTTCGAGATCCGCAAAAACGTGCTGCAGTACGACGACGTCATGAACAAGCAGCGCGAGATCATATACGGGCAGCGCCGCAAAGTGCTCATGGGTGAGGATATCCACCAGTCCCTGATGGATATGCAGCGCGACATGATGGGTACGCTCGCCGACCGCTACTGCCCGGGTACCGCGCTTCCGGAGGAGTGGAACCTGCAAGCGCTCTCCAACGACGCCTGCGATATACTCCATCAGCCCCGCCGCCTGTTGTTTGAGGCGGCCGAGGTGGAGAAGCTGACGCAATCTTCCGTCATCGACAGGCTCACGGAGCTTGCGCGCAAAGTATACGACCTGAAAGAAAAGGAAATCACAGATGCCGGAGTCGATATGCGCGAAGTGGAGCGCGTCGCGCTGCTGCGCGCGGTGGACAGCCACTGGATGGATCATATCGATGCCATGGACCAGCTTCGTCAGGGCATAGGCCTGCGTGCTTACGGGCAGAAAGACCCCGTAGGCGCTTACACGCAGGAAGGCTTTGACATGTTCGAAACCATGATCGCGGAGATACGCGAGCAGACCATACGCTTCCTGCTTGGCGCGCAAGTGAAAACGCCCTCCACCGTGCAGCGCGAACAGCTCGCCGTACCCATTGAAACTGCGTCGCCCGATGGAAACACACCGGCGCGCAGAGGCCGCAAGCCCGGAAGGAACGATCCCTGCCCCTGCGGCAGCGGGAAGAAATATAAGAATTGCTGCGGAAAGAGCTGACGGCTATCCCAGCTTTCATTAGGCCATCTAAGAAATAGGGTATCGCCGCCTTCGGCGGCGACGAAGAGTTATTTTATTAAATAGCGGGAGGGCTCCGCCCCCCGCGCCCCCTGGGGTACGATTACCCGGGGAACGGGCATCGCACCCTAGAGATATATTTTCCCTTGCTTTCTTTTGCTTCTTTTCTTTCACAGAAAGAAAAGAAGCGTACTCTTAAAAAGGATGTGAAACATTTGATACAGCTGGACGAGTACAAGCAGCAGATCGCCGCCACGGTTCAGACT
>JAEWWD010000297.1 GCA_023396535.1 Bacillota bacterium | reverse complement strand
CGGGCTGGCGCACGGGAATGCAATGTCGCAGTGCTTCGGTTTTTACGGGCGGGGGCGTGAGCTGCGCGTGCCGCCCCTGAGGCTTGTCCGGCTGCGTGAACACGCACAGCGTGTGCCCGGAGCGGATGAGCATGCACAGGGAGGGCACCGCGAACTCCGGCGTCCCCAGAAAGGCAATTCTCATTCGGGCTGATCCTCAGCTTCCACGTCTTCCTCTTCGGAATATCCTTCGGGCGGCTCGGTGACGAGATCCACGTACACCCTGCCGTCCAAATGGTCGGTTTCATGCATGATTGCGCGGGCAAACATACCCTCGGCGTCGTATTCCACCCATTCGCCCTTCCGGTTTTGCGCGCGCGCCTTTACATGCGCGGGCCGTACCACGTAGCCGGATTTGCCGGGGAAGGACAGGCAGCCCTCCATACAGCCCTGCTCGCCTTCGGTCAGCAGTATTTCGGGGTTTATCATTTCCACGGGGCCGTCGCCGCAATCTATGACCACAACGCGGCGCAGGATACCCACCTGCGAGGCCGCAAGACCGACGCCCTCCGCCTCGTACATGGTTTCGAACATATCGTCGATCAGCGTGCAAATCCGCTTGTCTATACGTTCCACCCGCCTGCACACTTTATACAGCGCCGGGTCGCCTTCCTGAACAATCTTTCTTGTTGCCATACCGTTCCCTCTTTCCGAACTCGTCTTCCTTACCATATTATCACATCCGTATGGGAATGCGAAACATCAGAACAGATCGCCGGGGTTGATTTCCAGCGTAGCGAAGCGCTCCCCCCGGTGTTCGCCTGTATAGGCGTAAATTGCCTGCAGCGCGGCGGCGGTACGTTTGGTCCGAAGCAGTTTGATCAGCACCTGATAGCGGTACACGCCCTGCTTTTTGTAGATGGGCGCTTCGGACGCGTGCAATATCAAAAGCTCCTGCGCGTGTTCTTCGCCTAGCGCCGCAAGCACGGCCTGCTCCAGCCCTGTGGCGAAGCGCTCGCCGTCCGCGTGCAGCGGCGCTTCCTCAAGCCCCGTGAACAGCGCGCGCACGAAAAGGGAGAAGGGCGGGAATAAAGCCGCACGGCGCTGCGCCAGCTCGTAGGCGTAAAACCCTTTGTAATCGTGCGTGCGGGCAAAGCGTATGCTGGGGTGGTCCGGCGAATACGTCTGCACCACGACGCGGCCCGGGTCTTCATCCCGCCCGGCGCGCCCCGCGACCTGGGTCAGGAGCTGGAACGTGCGCTCCGCGCTGCGGTAATCCGGCAGGTACAGCGTGGAATCGGCTGCTACCACGCCCACCAGCGTCACGTTGGGGAAATCGAGCCCCTTTGCGACCATCTGGGTGCCTATGAGTACCTGCGCCTCGCCGCGCGCGAACGCGGAAAGGAGCTGTTCATGCGCGTCCTTTGTGCGCGTACTGTCCATATCCATGCGCAGCGCAGTTACGCCGGGAAAATACGTGCGCAGTTGTTCCTCCACCTGCTGCGTGCCGACGCCGAAATACTTGATAAACGGACGGCCGCAGGCGGGGCAGACAGTGGGAACGGGTTCCGCATGCCCGCAGTAATGGCATTTGACGCGTTCCTCCGTGCGGTGGTAGGTCATGGATACGTCGCAATTCACGCAGCCGAACACATGCCCACAGCCGCGGCAGGATACGAATGTGGAGTAGCCGCGCCGGTTGATGAACAGAATGGCCTGCTTTCCCGCGCCAAGGCAGGCTTTGAGCGCGTTAAGCAGGGCGGCGCTGAATATGCTGTTGTTTCCGCGCAGGAATTCCTCGCGCATGTCCACGATCTGTATTTTGGGCATGGGGCGGCTTTGCACGCGCTCTGTCAGTTCAATGAGCGTATAAAGGCCGGATTTCGCACGGTAATAGCTTTGAATGGAAGGCGTGGCGCTGCCCAGTATGAGCGGGACATCGGTCATGGCGCAGCGCCTTCTCGCGACCTCCGCCGCATGATAGCGCGGGGAGAGCTCGCTCTGATAGCTTTGCTCATGCTCTTCGTCGACTACGATGAGCCCCAGGTTTTCAAACGGGGCGAACACGGCGCTACGCGCGCCCACCGCTACCTGCGCCAGCCCCAGGCGGATGCGCCGCCATTCGTCGAAGCGCTCGCCTGCCGAAAGGCGGCTGTGCAGCATGGCCACCCGTTCGCCGAAGCGCGCGCGGAACAGGCCCATCGTCTGCGGGGTGAGGGAGATTTCCGGCACCAGAACGATCGCCTGTTTTCCCGCCTCTATGCACCGGCTGATGCAGCGCATGTACACTTCCGTTTTGCCGCTGCCCGTCACGCCGTGCAGCAGGAACACGCCTCCGCCGTTCTGCGCGCCGATGGCATCGACGGCCGCCTGCTGCTCCTGAGTCAGCGCGACAAGCGGCGCTTCCAGCCCGCACCCGCCGCCTGGGCGGCGGAACGTCACGCAGGCGTCTTCTTCAAGAATTCCTTTTTTGATAAGCGCCGTTACCGCGCCGCCGGCGTCCGGCAAAAAGCCCGTGATATCCTGTACGGACATCGGCCCGCCCATGCGCAGCAAAAGTTCGAGCACTTCAAGCTGGCGCGGCGCTTTGGCGCTTCCGTCCTTTTTTCGCAGCGAGGCGAGCGCGGCTTGAGGCTCCAGCCCTTCGGCAAGGCGCACGAGGCGCAGCTTCTTTTCCTGTATGCGTCCGCCGCGCAGTTGTGCGGGGATCATGAGCCTGAGCGCGTCCACCAGCACGCAATGGTAGCTTTGCTGCATCCATCGGGCAAGCTCTATTTGCTCTGTCGTGAACACGGGGTAGGGCTCCAGTACGCGGGAGACGGGCTTGGCGCGCACGCCCTCTTCCGGCGGGGACTCGGACAGCGAGAGCACGAAGCCTTCCTGCGGCTTGTTCCCCCGCCCGAACGGAACGAGCACGTGCTGCCCGACTGCGAGCGCCATACCCTCGGGTACCGCGTACGTAAAAAGGCGGTCGACATCCGAATGCGCGATGTCGACAATGATCTGCGCAAACATGTAACCACCTCCGGATCTATTGCGTTTGTCCTCTTACTGAAAGGGCGGGGGAAGCCTTGGCTACAGGTCGCTTCTCCCGCCCGCTGAAATCTGCTGTTGCGTTGCGCCCCTTAGCGCAGTGCCATTTCCCCGACCAGCGCGTCGAGCAGCCAGTCCGCAAGCGCGGCCTTCTGCATGAGCCCGCTGAACGCACAGCCGCCTTTGGCGTCGTACAGGGTGACGGCATTGGTATCCCCCGCAAAGCCCACGCCGGGGGCGGTCACATCGTTGGCGGCAATGAAATCGAGCCGCTTGCGCGCGAGCTTGTCCTTCGCGTTGCGCTCCAGTTCCTGCGTTTCGGCGGCAAAACCCATCAGCACCTGATGCGTTTTCCGCTCGCCCACGCGCGCAAGTATATCCGTCGTGGGTATGAGCGACAATGTCAGCCCCTCGCCGTGCTTTTTGATCTTCTGTTCAGATATCTCGGGTATTGTAAAATCAGCGGGGGCGGCGGCCATGACGAGCGCGTCGTACGCGGGGAAAGCGCGCTCGACGGCGGCGCAAAGCTCCGCGCTGGATACGATATCCTCCCGCTCCACGCCCGGCGGCGTTGGAAGCTGTACCGGGCCTGCGATGAGCCGCACGTTCGCGCCGCGGCGCGCCGCGGCCTCCGCGATAGCAAAGCCCATCTTACCGCTGCTGCGGTTGGAAAGGAAGCGCACGGGGTCTATCGCCTCGCGCGTGGGGCCGGCCGTAACGAGTATGCGCCTGCCCGCAAGATCCTGCTTTTTGCAAAGAACCGCCTGTACCGCGGCAAGGATTTCCTCAACCGGCGCGAGCCTGCCCTTACCCGTGTCGCCGCAGGCCAGCAACCCCTCGGCGGGTTCTATGAACGTGCAGCCGCGCGCGCGCAGAATCTCGATATTCTTCTGCACGGCGGGATGGTTATACATATTGACGTTCATGGCGGGGGCTATGAGCACCGGCGCGCGCGTAGCAAGAAACGTCGTGGTCAGATGATCGTCCGCAATACCGTTTGCGGCCTTGCCTATGAAATTGGCGGTAGCCGGAGCGATCAAAAATACGTCGGCCAGCTTGGCAAGCGCAATATGCTCTACTTCATACGGCGCTTCACGGGAAAACTGATTTGTATACACGGGAGCGCGGCTAAGCGTTTCCAATGCAAGCGGCGTGATAAATTGTGCGCCGCCCTCCGTAAGGATGACGCGCACATCGATTGACAGCTTATGAAGCCCGCTTATGATGTCCGCAGCCTTATAGGCCGCGATGGAGCCGGTGACGCCCAGCACCACAGTATGCTTTGCGCCCATCAGCGGAGGGTGTATTCCTCCGGATAATCCAGGGTGATTTTATCGCTGTAAAGCTCTTCCACCGCCTTAGTGACGGGGTTCTTTTCACCGAGTTTGTCAGGGTCATTGAGCAGCTGGCGTGCACGGCGCGCAACGGCCATGACCAGCATGTACCTGCAGCCTACTTTATCTACCAGTTCGGTTACTCCCGGGTAATTCATCATATAGTATCACATCCTTCCAACAGGAGGTTAATCAGATCGTCGCAACGTGCGACGCGGCTCTTTTCCGCGTGCAGTATGGCCTCAATGCCGCGTACAGCGTCGTCAATGGTATTGTTGATGACGACATAATCGTAATAGGATATGCACTGCATTTCCGTATACGCTACCGCCGTGCGGCGCGCGATGGACTGCTCGGATTCCGTACCCCGGTCGATGAGGCGGCGCCTGAGTTCGTCCATGGAGGGCGGGGCCATAAACACCAGCACCGCTTCGGGGCAGACATCTTTTACCCGAAGACCCCCCTGCACGTCGATTTCCAATATTACGTCCTGCCCGGCTTCGAGCTTATCCATCACATATTTGCGCGGTGTACCGTAATAGTCCGTTCCGAATACGCGCATGTATTCCAGGAATTCTTCCTCCTGTATCATACGGGAGAATTCTTCCTTGGTTTTAAAAAAATAGTCCCTGCCCTCTTCTTCCGTTTCCCGCCTGGCGCGGGTGGTGGCGGATATCGAGAGCGATATGCCGGGGTTTTCCGCAATCAGCTTGCGGCATACCGTGCCCTTTCCGACCCCGGACGGCCCGGAAAGGACGATCAGCAACCCCTTACATTCTTCCTCCATACGCATCCTCCTGTAAATGTTGCATAACAGGAAATCACTCGCCGGCGTCGGCGTCCCGGGAATCCAGCCTGTGCGCCACGGTTTCCGGCTGCACGGCGGAGAGCACCACATGGCCGCTGTCCATCATGATGACGGCGCGCGTACGCCGCCCGTAGGTGGCGTCGATCAGCCTGCCGCGCTCCCGCGCTTCCTGCACGATGCGCTTGATGGGCGCGGAATCCGGGCTGACGATGGCGAGCAGCCGGTTGGCGGAAACGATGTTGCCGAAGCCTATGTTAATGAGCTTGATGGCCATGCAAAAGCTCCCCCTACTCGATGTTCTGCACCTGCTCGCGGATCTTTTCGATCTCGCCCTTGCCCGCGATGACAGCGTTCACCAGCTGCGCGTCGTTGGCCTTGGAGCCGATGGTGTTGAATTCACGGTTCATTTCCTGCACGATAAAATCAAGTTTTCTGCCGGAAGGCTCGTCTGCGTTGAGCGCCTGCCGCATCTGCGCGACATGGCTTTTGAGCCGCACGATTTCCTCATCGATGCTTGCGCGGTCCGCAAACAGCGCGACTTCCGTCGCAAGGCGCGCGCGATCCACTTCCGTTTCGCTTAGTAGCTGCGCGATGCGTTCGTCCAGCTTCTGGCGGTACTCCTGCACGACGAGCGGCGCGCGGCGTTCGATTTCCTCTGTCAGCGCAATCACTGTATCCGCACGCTGCATGAGGTCGCGGCAGAGGCGTTCGCCTTCCGCCTGGCGCATGGCCTTGAGCTCCGTTACGGCAAGCGCTGTAGCTTCGCGCGCAAGCGTGACGACCGCTTCGCGGTCTTCTTCCGCCTCCACGACATCGGATACGTCGGGCAGCCTGAGCGCGCTCGTCAGCGTGAGGTCGTCTAATAGCCCCAGGCGCTCGCCCGCTGCGCGGGCTGCGAGCAGATACTGGCTGAGCAGCGCCTCGTCGATGACGATGGCGCGGGCGTCGTTGCGAAGATTCCGGTAGCTGACAAAAAGATCGACATGCCCACGGCTCAGTCTTGCGGACAATTCCGCGCGGAATACGTCCTCAAGGAAGCCGATGTGGCGGGGAAGGCGCATACCCAAATCCAGATACCGGTGGTTGACGGATTTGAGTTCCACGGTCATTTCCCGTCCGTCCGTGCTATAACAGCCCCGTCCGTAACCGGTCATGCTGCTTATCAACCGCGCGTCCCCCTTGTCGATCATCTCAATGTAAAAAGTATACCATATCGGCGGGAGGTTTGTCGAAGGTTTCCGCCTCACTGATAAAAAAATATTGCGTATTCCGATTGGGAAAGTACGATTATTGCGCTTCCCGGCCAACAAGGCGCAGAAACGCCGCTTCGTCGAGCACGGTAATATTCAGCTCCAGCGCTTTTGTGAGCTTGCTGCCCGCGTTCTCGCCCGCCAGCACGTAATCCGTCTTTTTGCTTACGCTGCCCGCCGCTTTGCCGCCCAACCGCTCAATGAGCTGTTCGGCCGCCCGCCGGTCCATGGTCGGCAGCGTACCCGTCACGACCACCGTCTTCCCTGCGAGGGGACTTACCGCGGCCTGCTCTTGCTCCGGCCGCGGCGATACGCCGTGCGCGAGCAGCGCGTCCACCTGCGCGCGTATGGAAGGATCCGAAAAAAAGTCCAGCACGCTCTGCGCGACGACTTCGCCTACGTCCTCGATTGCGGTAAGCGCCTCCATATCCGCGCTGCGCACCCGTTCGAGCGTGCCGAACCGCCTCGCGAGCTCGCGCGCCGTTTTGCTGCCCACATTGGGAATGCCGAGCGCGAACAGGAAAGCGCCCAACGTGCAGTTCCGGCTTTTGTCGATAGCTAAGAGCAGGTTTTGCGCCTTTTTCTTTCCGAATTTCTCAAGAGGAATGAGCTGTTCCTCCGTCAGTTCGTACAACTGCGGTATGGAGGAGATGTTCAGCGCGTCCACGAACAGCTCCGCCGTTTTGCCCGCGAACGTCTCGATATCCATGGCGTCGCGGCTGGCGTAGTGCTTGAGCCGGCCCACGATCTGCGGGCGGCAGGAAAGCGAATTGGTGCAAAATAGGTGCGCGCCGCGCTGCTCCACGTGCGTGCCGCAGGCGGGACATCGTACGGGCTTTTCCGCTCGTTCGCGCGGCTCGTCGCCGGGTACGCTGCCCAGTATTTCGGGGATGACGTCGTTGCTGCGCCGGATGAACACCGTGGAACCTATGCCCACGCGCTTGCGCTCGATATCGTCGAAATTGTTCAGCGTGGCGCGGCGTATGGTAGCGCCGGCGAGCTCCACCGGCGTCAGGTGCGCAAGCGGCGTCAGCTTGCCGGTACGCCCGACTTCCCAGGTGATGTCCTCCACGGTAGTTGTGATTTCTTCCGCGGCGAATTTGTACGCGATGGCCCAGCGCGGGAATTTATCCGTATGACCCAGCGCCTCGCGGACTTTCAGTTGCCGTACCTTTACAACCATGCCGTCTATGAGGAAATCCAGCGTGCCGCGCGTTTCCTCCGCGCGTCTGATATGCGCAAGCAGGCCCTCCATGGTGTCGCTTTCTATAAAGAAGCTATCCACCGGCAGGCCGTTTGCCTGTAAAAAGGCCCGCATATCCTCCTGCGTTGAAAACGCCTTACCTTCGATAAAGCCGACGTTATAGCAAAAGCAGCTCAGGTTGCGCTGTTTGGTGACGTTCGGGTCCAGGTTGCGCAATGCGCCCGCCGACGCGTTGCGCGCGTTTTTGAGCGGCTCGTCCAGCGTTTTGTTAAGCTCCTCCAGTACCGAAAGACGCATATACCCTTCGCCCTGCACTTCCATGCGGCCGGTGAACCGGATGGTGTCGGGGATATCCGAAATGGTGCGGACCTGTTCGAGTATGCCCTCGCCCACCACGCCGTTGCCGCGCGTGGACGCCTGCACGAGGCGGCCGCCGTCGTACGTCAGGTTGATGGTGAGCCCGTCGAATTTGTATTCGAGCGCATAGGCGATTTCGGGAAGCTCCTCGCCGGTTCGGCCGATATACTCCTGCCTGAGGCGGCGAACGCGCGCGTCCCATTCGAGAAGCGCGGATTCTGTGCGCACTTTATCGAGGCTCCACAGCCGCGCGAGATGACGGTGCGGCGCAAATCCCTTTACGGCCTCCCCGCCCACGCGGCGGGTAGGGGAGTCTTCCAATATAACGCCGGAGTCGGCTTCGAGCGCGAGAAGCTCGTCGTAAAGCGCATCGTATTCCGCGTCGCTGATTCGCGGCGAATCTTCTTCGTAATATGCCGACGCATACGCAATCAGCCGTTGCGTCAGCTCCTTTTGCCGTTCGCTTGCAGGCATAAATACCTCCCGGTGCGGCCTATTCGTCGATCTGTATGGGCGCGAAGGCGGCGGCAAATTTCTTGACGGAGCCTCCGAAATCGATGGTGACGACCTGCGAGCTTCCCGCGCCTTCCACCTGCAGCACGGTACCGATGCCGAATTTCGCGTGCTTCACGCGCTGGTGCGGCTGGTACTGCACGCCGCCCGCGCTGTTTTGCGGCCGTGCGACGGGCACCGCCGGCGCCCCGAACCCGCCGTATGTTTTTGCAAACGGCGCGGCTTGCGGTTTTTTGACGGTGCGCGGGGGCTCGGCCTGCCGGACGCCGCTGTCCTCCTCGCAGAGTTCAGACGGTATTTCCTCCAGAAACCGCGAGGGGGGGTTCATGGCAAGTTCCCCGAACAGATTCCGCTGCTGCGCGTGCAGCAGGTGCAGTTCCTCCATGGCGCGCGTAATGCCCACATAACAGAGCCTGCGCTCTTCTTCGAGTTTTACGGGGTCCAGCCGCGAACGGCGGCCGGGGAATATGAATTCCTCCATGCCGGTGATGAACACGACGGGGAACTCCAGGCCCTTCGCGCTGTGCAGCGTCATAAGCGCCACCTGGCCGTCCTGTTCGCTCAGGTCGTCGATATCCGAAATCAGCGATACGTTTTCAAGGTATGCGCCCAGCGCATCCTCTTCCGCGTTTGTAAGATCCTCCTCGAATGCGCGGATTGCGCCCAGCAGTTCCGAGACATTCTCCTTGCGCGCTTCGTAGTTCTCTTTCTTGTCTTCCCGTAAATAGGCTTCGTATGCGGTCTGATTGACGATTTCCTGCACAAATTCGTGTAAAGGCAGGGAATAGCGCAGCGGCAGCAGCGCTTCTATCTGGTCCGTGAACGCCTGCAGCTTGGGACGCACGCGGGTGGAAAGCCCCGTACCCTGCATGGCCGTTAGGAACAGCGGCAACCCGTTTGCTTCCGCCGCGGCGGAAAGCTCCGCCAGCGCGGCCTGGCCTATGCCGCGGCGCGGCACGTTGACGACGCGCAAAAACGCCACGTCGTCCGCCGGGTTGAACAAGAGGCGCATGTACGCGAGGATATCCTTGATTTCCGCACGCTCGTAAAAGCGCTGTCCGCCGTATACCCTGTGCGGGATGCCGTAGCTTGTGAGCGCTGTTTCAAGCGCACGGCTTTGCGCGTTGGTACGGTAGAGCACGGCGAAATCGTCGTACCGCCTGCCCTGTTTTACGCCCGCGAGTATGTGGCTGCACACATAATCCGCTTCCATGCGCTCGTCCTGCGCCTGGTATATGCGGATATGCTCGCCGCCCTCCTGCGACGTCCAGAGCTTCTTGCGCTTGCGGCTCTGGTTGTTGTTGATGACGTTGTTGGCGGCGTCGAGTATCACCGAGGTGGAGCGGTAGTTCTGCTCCAGCCGTATGACGCGCGCGCCGGGAAAATCCTTTTCAAATTCCAGTATGTTTCGGATATCCGCGCCGCGCCAGCCGTATATGCTCTGGTCGTCGTCGCCCACCACGCAGATATTGCGGTGCTTTTCGCTGAGCAGCCGCACCAGCTTGTATTGCGCCATATTGGTATCCTGATACTCGTCCACCAATATATATTTGAAACGATCCCGGTATTGCTCCAGCACGTCCGGATGCTGGGTAAAGAGCTCCAGCACCTTGAGCAGCAGGTCGTCAAAATCCAGCGCGTTGTTCTGCTTCAGCCGCTTCTGGTACAGCCTGTACACTTCCAGGTAGATCTCGCTGAACGCGTCGCCGCGCAGATACCCTTCCACATCGTCCGTGTGGTTTTTTGCCTGGCTGATCTGTTCGCGCAGCAGCCGCTTGGGGAATTTGCTGTCGTCCAGATTCATGCGCTTGATGATATCGGCATATAAGGAAAGCTGGTCCGAATCGTCGTATATCACAAAGCTTTTATCGTACCCGATATGCTCCGCCTCGCGGCGCAGTATGCGCGTACAGCAGGAATGGAACGTGCTGACCCAGAGATTCTTCGCGTCCTCGCCGATAAGCGCCTCAATGCGCTCGCGCATTTCGCGCGCGGCCTTATTGGTAAACGTCAGCGCCAGTATGTTCCATGGGCGCACGCCGTGGTTGCGGATGAGGCACGCGATGCGGTTGACCAGCACGCGCGTTTTGCCCGAGCCCGCGCCCGCGAGCACAAGCAGCGGGCCTTCGGCGCATTCTACGGCCTGCTGCTGTTCCTTGTTCAGATTTGAGAATTCCAAGCTGAATACCCCCTACATTTGGACGGCTTCATTATACCATGCCGGGGGCGGCCGAGGAAACCGCCAAACCCGCGCGGCGGCGAAAAGGCCGCGTGAGATTTGTCGCGCGGCCTGTATTGGCGGGAAAAACGGGGATATATATTTTTCTTATTCTGCGCAAGGCAACCGCCTGCCTTCGGAAAAGCGCGCCGTGATGCGGCAATGCTCAAAACGGTACATCATGCGCTCCAGCCGCTGCGGCAAGGTTAAGCGGCGGGCGTCCAGCAGGGAAGAATCGTCCACGACCAGCGCGTGCAGCGCGTCGCCCGCCTGAAAGCCGGGGCCCGCGCCAAAGTACTCCGCCGAGGTCGCGAGATAGAACGCCTCCGCAACGGTGAGGAACGGCTCGCTTTTTCCGGAATCCAGCCAGCGGCGCTTGGATGCGCGGATGGCGGCGGTCGCCACGTCCATCATGCTAAGCTGCGCGCCGCCCGCGATATCCGAGCCCAGGCCCACATGCAGGCCTTCCTGCAGCATCAGCCGCACAGGCGCGACGCCGCTCGCGATGTTGATATTGGAATCCGGGCAATGCGCCGCCCATACGCCGCGTTCCCACATGGCGGCCCGTTCGCGTTTATCGGAATATACACAGTGCGCCATAACGGCGCCCTCGTTGAATAATCCGCAGGTATCGTAGCTTTCCCAGTATTGTTCACAGTCGGGGCGCAGGGATTTCACCCAGGCGACCTCGTCGGTGTTCTCAGACAGATGGGATTGCACGCGAACGCCGTTCGTCCTGGCGATATCGCCTAAACTGCGCATGAGTTCATCCGTACAGGAGGGCGTGAAGCGCGGCGTAATGATGGGTTTGAGGTGCGGGAAGCGCCCCGCGCTTTCAGAAAGGAAGCGCTCCGTCTCGCAGATGGATTCTTCCGCCGTTTCACGCAGGTAATCCGGGCTGTTGCGGTCCATATTGACCTTGCCGACATACCCGGTCACGCCCGCGCGAGATAGCTCCTCCATCAGTACGAGCGTGCTCTCGCGGTGTATGGTGGCGAATATGCATATCCGCGTCGTGCCCAGGCGAATGAGCTCTTCGGCCAGTTCACGGTAAACTTTGCGCGCATAGGCGGTGTCGCGGAATGCGGCCTCGGTCGGGAACGTATAGGTATTAAGCCATTCAAGCAGTTGTAAATCCATCCCCATGCCCAGCATGGCGTACTGCGGCGCGTGCAAATGGAGATCCGAGAACGAGGGGATAATGAGTTTATCGCCGAAATCCTCCACATCTGCGCCGGAAAGCCGCTCGGGCAACACGTCGTAAAGGCCCGCAATGCGTCCGTCCTCGCATACGAGATATCCTTCCTGCAGGCAGGTGAGTTCTCCCAGTTTGGGGGCGTGAACGATATGCCCCTTATATATCGCCGTATTCGATCGCATCGTTTAGATATCCTCCCTTACCTCAATTTTGCGCAGACTTTGCGCAAAATAAAATGAGCGTCCGCCCGTTCGCACTGTGTCGTGTGAACGGATGGACCCCCATAGCGAGGCGATTGCGGCCGCCCCGTAGAAACGTCCGCGCCAAATAAGCGGACCTATATGAGAGCCATAGGCGGCTTTTTGCGCCGCCGGACAGACGGATTTCTCCGCCTGCGACACTACTATACCATTTTATGCAGGCACTTTGCAAGAGTGATATAGGATTTCTTCACTTTTCAAGGATCATATACCCGATATTTGTGCGTATATGGAGGATTGGCCATAAAATTATGCATGAAGGCCATAAACAAACTGCAATGGCAATTTTGAAAACAACATGATATACTGGTTCAAATCCCGAGTTTTGATGGACATGGAAGTCCGGCGGGCGCTATTCACCGAAAAAGCGCCGCCACGGGAATATCAACCGCAACGCCGCGGGTATCCCGCTTTAGGCGAAATACATGAGGCAGGAGAATTTTATGCGTTACGACTCTTTACCCAAGAAGGAGCTGCAGGCGCGCCTTGAAGCGGAGCTTGCGGCGTTTGAAGCCTGCAAGGCAAAGGGGCTCAAGCTGGATATGTCCCGCGGCAAGCCGGGGCGCGAACAGTTGGATCTGTCGCTTCCCATGATGACCATACTGAAAACGCCTGAGGATTGCGTCGCGGACGGCATGGATGTGCGCAATTACGGCGTGCTGGACGGTCTCCCCTCCTGTAAACGCCTGTTTGCGGAGCTGTTGGGCGTACGCGAGGAGCAGGTGTTCGTGGGCGGCAACGCCAGCCTGCAGATGATGTACGATACCATCGCCAAAGCGTATACGCACGGTCTGCTGCACAGCGATAAGCCCTGGGGCAAGCTGGATACGGTGAAATTCCTTTGTCCTGTGCCGGGGTACGACAGGCATTTTGCCGTAACCCAAAGCTTCGGCATGGAACTCATCTCCATACCCATGACGGCCGATGGCCCGGATATGGACGCCGTGGAGGCCGCCATACAGGACCCTGCCGTCAAAGGCATGTGGTGCGTGCCCAAATACAGCAACCCGGAGGGAATCATTTATTCCGACGCCGTTATCAGGCGCATCGCGGCCATGCGCCCCGCCGCGCCCGATTTCGTGCTGATGTGGGATAACGCCTATTGCGTACACGAGTTCGACGGCCCCTTCGTACCCTTTGCGGAGATACTCTCCCTGTGCGAGCAGGCGGGCAACCCGGATATGGTATACGAATTCGCCTCTACCTCCAAAATCACGCTGCCCGGCGCGGGCGTGGCGTGCATGGCTTCAAGCAAGGCAAACATCGAGTATTTCAAAAAGCTCTGCGCGTTCCAGACCATCGGCTACGACAAGGTCAACCAGCTCAGACATGTGCGCTTCTTAAAGGATAAGGAAACCGTGCTTGCGCTCATGCGGAAGCACGCCGCCATATTGAAGCCCCGCTTTGAGGCGGTGCTGCGCGCGCTGGACAGCGAGATCGCGCCGCTTGGCATAGCGAGCTGGAACAGGCCGAAGGGCGGCTATTTCATAAGCCTCGATACACTGCCCGGCTGTGCGAAGCGCACGCTCGCTCTTTGCAAGGAGGCGGGAGTCGTCATGACCTCCGCGGGCGCCACGCACCCGTACGGCAAGGACCCGAAGGATACCAACGTCCGCATCGCGCCCACGCTGCCTCCCGTGAAGGAACTGGAGCAGGCCATAGAGGTGTTCTGTATCTGCCTGAAGGTCGCCACGCTCGAAAAGCTACTGCAAAACGCGTGAATATAGTGTGAATTTTTCAAAAGCCGACCCTTACAGGGCGGCTTTTTCGCTATTTTTGGCGGACGCACTCCGGATCGAAAGCTTGCATTGCCAGATTATACATTATACACTATCCCTGTTAGAAAAATGAGCGGGGGCTTTGCGGATATTTGTCCGCAGGAATATACCGTTAATATGAAGGATGGAGGTGCGGATGCAGGTACAGGATTCCTTACAGGCGCTGCTGCTTTCATTTGGCGCGGGCATGGCGACCATGCTTGGGGCGCTGATCGTGATATTTATCAAGAGCAAAAGCGAAAAGATCGTTACGGTTTCGCTTGGGTTTGCGGCGGGCGTGATGGTTGGTGTTTCGTTTACGGATATGCTGCCCAATGCCACAAGCGCGTTATCGGAGTGGGCCGGAAAACAGATGGGCGTGGTGCTTTCCGTGGCCACGCTCATACTGGGCGTATTGATCGCGACGGGACTCGACCGGCTGGTACCGCATGAGCATAGCTGCGACGGCGAAGCGTCGCACGGCAATATTTACAGACTGGGCATGATGTCCATGCTGGCAATCGGTGTGCACAACTTCCCCGAGGGTATTGCGACGTTCATGGCGGGCATCAGCGATGTAAAACTAGGCCTGTCCATCGCCGTCGCTATCGCGATGCATAACATACCGGAGGGCATTACGGTGGCCATGCCCATTTATTTTGCAACAGGTAACCGCAAACGCGCCCTTTTTTATACGTTCCTGTCCGGCATATCCGAACCGATCGGCGCTCTGCTGGCGTTTTTGCTGCTTCGGCCCTTCCTGAACGAGCTTATGCTGGGAATTGTGTTCGGCATGGTGGCAGGGATTATGCTCTATATTGCGATTGAAGAGCTCATCCCTTCTTCAAGGCAATATGGCTACACGCGCCTTGCACTGACGGCTACCTTCGCGGGAATATGTCTGATGCCGTTGACGCACGTTATTTAATACTATGAAACTGTCGATTCTGAAAATCCTGCTCCTCATTTTAACCGCGCTGGTTGCGGCAGCGGGTATACTCCTATTGTCGCCGGATAGCGGCGCAGAGCAGCAACACCTGGATATCGCCGTACCGGGCACGGCTTCGCCCTATCCGGCGCAGGATACGCCGGAAGGCGTCGTAACCTCCGCCGGTCCCGCGGGTTCCCCGGAACCTTCCCTGTCGCCCGGCGCGCAGGCTTCGCCGTCCCCCACCCCAAAGCCTGCGCCGACGATTACCCCTGCCCCAGCGTCGTCCCCGAAGCCCTCCCCGACGGAAAAACCGCAGGAGAAGCCTCTTGCCGGCGTCATTGTCGGTGTGGATCCTGGACATCAGGCGCACAGCAACAGCGATCCGGAGCCGGTAGCACCCGGTTCGTCGGAAATGAAAGCGAAGGTTTCCTCAGGTACCTACGGTCGCTTTACGGGAGTACGGGAGCATGAGGTAAACCTCAAGGTCGGCCTGCTGCTGCGTGATCTGCTCAAGGACGCGGGCGCGACGGTTGTAATGACCCGCACCACGGCGGACGTGGATATCAGCAACGCGGAGCGTGCCGAACTGTTCAATAAAAAGAAAGTGGACCTTGGTATCCGCATCCATTGCAACGGTTCGGACGATCCGAGCGTTGCGGGCGCTTTTATGCTGGTGCCCACCGAAAATCCGTACAAGGACGACTGCGTCGCCGCCGCGAAGCTGGTGTTGGCGGAATATGGCAAGGCGACCGGGATCAGCGTCAGGAAGGGCCTGACTTACCGCAGTGACCAGACAGGGTTCAACTGGTGCGAGCGTCCTGTCATCAACATCGAGATGGGGCATATGACCAACAAGGAAGAGGATTACAAGCTGACGGATGCCGATTTTCAGAAGAAAATGGCAAAAGGAATATACAACGGTATCCTACGCTATTTTGAAGATAAGGGTGGCTAAATCGTCCCAAAAGGAGGAGGGGGAGTATGGTTTCTTTCGGCGTTATGCTGGGGCTTAGTATCAGTCTCGTCATCTGCATCGCTTTGCCGGTCGTACCGTTTATCGCGATGCAGGCTAAAAAGCTGCGCATCGGCCGCGCATTCCTGTTTGGCGTACTGGCGTTCTTTATCTCGCAGATCGTGCTGCGCTTTCCGCTACTGCAATTGATTGGGCAAACGTTCTGGTTCCAGACTTTGACTATGAATCCTGTACCCTATGGCTTGTTCCTGGGTATCACGGCGGGGTTGTTTGAGGAATTCGCACGGTTTCTGGCGTGCGGCCTGCTGCTCAGGCGCAATCGCCGGTATGTCGACGCCGTGGCGTTCGGGTTCGGGCATGGCGGAATTGAGGCGATATTGCTCGCCGGCCTGCCTCTTTTGAACTCACTCATCATGATTGCCGCCCTGAACAAAGGCACGCTCGATTCACTCGTGGGACCTGTGCAGGCGGAAACGATAGCCAAACAGCTTTCCGCTTTAACGCCGCTCATGTCCTCCCTTGGAGGTGTGGAACGCATACTGGCCGTATGCACGCACCTGGGCCTGTCCATACTCGTGTTCACGGGTTTCGTGAAGAACAAGCCCTGGCGGTATCTTCTCATTGCCATACTGCTGCATGCCGTTGTGGACGCGTCGGTGGTGATCGTTCCGGCTTATGTTAAAATGGATGCGCTGGGCCTGGAGGCCATGGTCGGCGTATTCGCGCTGGCGCTGCTCGCCTGGGGCCTGTGGGCAAAACGGCTTTTCCCGCAGCCGGAAAGCTTACCGCCTGAACCGGCGGAGGAAAGCATAGAACTTGATCAAATCATGGAGGAGGGGGAACCCAAATGAAACGTCTGACCATTGTACTTTCGCTGCTGCTGATCGCCGCTCTTTTTGTTGGATGCGCGCAAAAGCTCAGCGACAAATTTGACGAAGACGCCATCGTATCCGCCGCGCAGGAAGTGGTCGCGCTGATGAACGAGGGCAAATATGAGGAAATCACTGCAAAAACGCGCGAAGACCTGCGTGAGGCGCTTTCCGCCGAGGTGCTCGCATCCGCGGCGGAACAAGTGCTTGCGGACGCGGGGGATTTCTCTTCCTTCGGCAAATATACCGTGGCGGGGCAAAAGGACAAATCGACGGGAGAGGAATACGCCGTTGTCGTGCTGCAGGCGGAATATGCGAACAAGACGCACGTATATACGCTGTCATTTGACGCTAATATGAACATTGTAGGCTTTTACATCAAATAGCTTTTCCTGAACAGTCTGCCGTCATGATTCACGGCGGTCCCCCGGGGTATTCCGGGGGGCTGCCCCGGTTTTTCGAGAAAGTACGCTAATTATTTGGGAACGAGGAGTGTGATGAAATGCAAAAGCTGTTTATCGGCATGATTTTTGTGTTCCTGGATTTTAC
>JAEWWD010000291.1 GCA_023396535.1 Bacillota bacterium | reverse complement strand
ATGTATCGCCGCCTACGGCGGCGATACCTTGTTAAAAGGCAACGTTGGCAACGCTGAGGCGGTTCATTGCATACGGGGAGGTAAATCATGAAGCTGCTGCACATGGCCGACCTGCACATCGGCAAGCGCGTGTTCGGATTCTCCCTGCTGGAGGATCAGCGCCACGCGCTTTTTGAAATCGTCCGCATCGCTTCGGAGCAGCGCGCGGACGCCGTGCTCATCGCGGGCGACGTCTACGACAAATCCGTACCGGCGGAAACCGCCGTTTCCTTGCTGGATGATTTTCTGACCGCGCTGCTCGATACGGGCGCCGCGGTCTTTTTGATAGCGGGCAACCACGATTCGCCCGAGCGGCTGCAGTTCGGCAGCCGGATACTGCAAAAGCGCGGCCTGTACATCGCCGGAACCTACGCGGGCGAAATTCCGCGCGTCCGCCTGACGGACGAGTTTGGCCTTGTGGACGTGTACCTGCTCCCCTACCTGCGCCCGGCGGATGCGCGCGCATACTGCGCTATGGATATCCGCACCCACGACGACGCCGTGCGCGCCGTACTCAAACAGGCGGAGCGCGATCCCGGCGCGCGCAGCGTGCTTTTAGCCCACCAGTTCGTAACGGCGGCGGGGAAAAGCCCGCTTACGAGCGACTCTGAAACGCCCTCGGTCGGCGGGCTGGACAATGTGGATGTATCCGCCTTCGACGGCTTTGATTATGTGGCGCTCGGTCACCTGCACGGCCCGCAGAGCATGGGGCGCAATACTATTCGCTACGCGGGTTCGCCGCTCAAATACTCGTTTTCGGAAGCGGGGCACACCAAGGGCGCGGTGCTCATTGAACTGGGCAAGGACGGCGTAGAGGATATCGCCTTTGCCCCCATCCCCGCACTGCGGGATATGCGCGAAATCCGCGGGCCCATGGAGGAACTGCTCAAAAACGCGCAGCAGAGCGAAGACTACCTGCACATATGCCTGACGGACGAGGACGACGTCCCGGACGCCATGCAGCGCATACGATCCGTATACCCCAACGCCATGCACATCAGCTACGACAACAGCCGCTCCCGCGCGGCGGAGCTGCCGATGGACGCGCCGCCTCTTACAGGTATGAACCCGCAGGAACAGTTCGCGGCGTTTTTTGAGCTGCAGAACGGGCGGGCGCTGGACGTGGCGGGCGCGGTGCTGATACGGGAGCTTTTGAACTCCCTGGACAAGGAGGCGGACGCATGAGGCCCATCAAGCTGGTACTGTGCGCGTTCGGCCCCTACGCCGGGGCTGAGACTGTGGATTTTACGCGGCTGCACGGCGGCCTGTTTCTTATTGGCGGGGATACCGGCGCGGGCAAAACCACGCTGTTCGACGGCATCGCTTTCGCGCTTTACGGCGAGGCGAGCAGCGACGCGAGGCGGCCGGACTCCCTGCGCAGCCAGCACGCCGCGCCGGATATGGAAACCTATGTGGAATTCACGTTCGAGCTGCGCAAAGAAGTATACCGCGTGCGGCGAAGCCCCGGCTATCTGCGCCCCGCGCGGCGCGGCGACGGCATGGTGAAGGAGAACACGCAGGCAGAGCTTAATTGCCCGGACGGTGCGGTCGTGACGAACCCCTCCGCCGTCAACGCGCGCATCAAAGAAATCGTGGGGCTGGACCGCGGGCAGTTTTTGCAGATTGCCATGCTGGCGCAGGGCGAATTCCGGCGGCTGCTGCTCGCAAAAAGCACCGAGCGGGAAGAGATATTCCGCGACGTATTCGGCACCGGCCGCTATAAGGCGCTGCAGCGCCTGTTGAAAGAGAAAGCCGCGCGGCAGGGCGCGCAGTATCAGGAACTGTGCCGCAGTATGGAACAGCGCATGCGCGGCGTGCGCAGTAGCCCCGAGGACGAGCGGTATACGGCGCTCGCGGGGTTTGCGGCGGCTGAGTCCGGCCGGTTTGCCGAGCAGTTGGATATCCTCCTGCGGGAGGATACCGCGCACGAAGGGGAACTGAAACTGTCGCTCGACGAAGCTGAGCGCGGCCTTGCCGCGCGGCACGCCGCGCTGGCCGTGGCGGAAGAAACACAGCGGCTTCTCGGCCAGCTCGCGTCGGCGGAAGCAGCGCTTATTGAGCAAGAAGCCCTGCTCCCGCAAATGCAGGCGGATAAACAAGCGCTGCTCGCGGGCGAGCGCGCGGCGGAGGTGAAACCGCTCGACGAAGCGGCTTTGCGCGCGCGGGAAGCCGTGGCGGGCTTACAACAGGAGATAGAATCGCTCAAAGAGCGCATACAGGGTTTGACGCTGGAACTTGCCGACCACGCCGCCGTACTTTCCGCACAGAAGGCGTGCGAGCCGGAACGGCAGGAGTCGGCGGGGCGCATCGCGGGCATAGAGAGCATACTGCCCGTGTTCGGCAGGCTGACGAAGCTGACGGAGTCCATCGCGCGGATGGAGCGCGCCATGGAGCAAAAGCGCCTTGGTATAACGCGGGCGCACGCGGACGCGCAGACTTTAGAGGAAGAAGCCGTGTCGCTGCGCGAACAGCTCGCGCGGCTTGACGCGCTGCCCATCGACGCGCTGCGGCTGCAGCTTGCGGCGGCGAACGCGCGCAGCGAACTGGCCGCCCGCGCGTTGGATTTATGCAAAGAGACCGCCGCGCAGGCGGAAAAACTCGCCGCATCGCGGCGGGCGTATATCGCCGCCGAAACGCGGGCGAAATCGAGCGCGCATACGGCACAGGAGACGGAAGCCGCGTTTTTGCGCGCGCAGGCGGGCATACTGGCGCAATCCCTGCGCGGCGGCGACCCCTGCCCCGTGTGCGGTTCCCTCAACCACCCCGCCCCCGCGTCGCTTGCGCCGGGCGCTGCAGACGAGCAGGCCGTAAAATCCGCCCGCACCGCATACGAAGCGGACAGAAAAGCGCTTGCAACCTGCAGCGAAACCGCCGCCGCGCAGGCCGCGTCGCACGAGTCGATGAAAAAACAGTTCCAAACGGAATGCACGGAACTGTTGCAAGAGGATGTCCCAGAAGAAACGCGGGAGGCGCGGCTTACTGAAACGCTCGTCGCCGCCGCAAAGCAAAAAGCGGAGCTGGAGGGGCGCGTAGCATCGGCCGAGCAGGCGCTGCGCGGCCGCGACAGCATAGAGAACCGGCACAACGCCGCGCTCGCGCGGCTGACCGCACTGCAAGCACAAGAGGACGCGCTGCGCGAAGAGCTGCGCGCGGACGAGCTCAATTATGCGCAATCGATGGCGCAGCGGGATACCGTCGCCCAGTCCCTTCCCTATGCGGACGAACAATCCGCACGAAAAATGCTCGAAGCCGAGCGCGCGGCGCTTGCCGCCATGAAACAGGAGCTGGAGAACAGCGAGCGCGCGCACCGGGACTGCGAAGCCCGGCTCATCAGCGCGCGCACATTGCTGGACACCGCACAACATAAACTGCCGGTGGCAGAGCGGGAAGAGAGGGACGCGCAAACGGCGCTTTCTGCCGCGCTGCATGCGGCAGGCTTTACGGAAGAAGCCGCGTACCGCGCCGCGCTGCGACCGAGCGAAGCATTGCGGCAGGAGCGCGCGCGGCTGCAAGCCTACGGCGAACGGCTGCAGGCAGCAAAAGCCGCACTCGCGCAAGCGAAAGAAGCGGCGAGCGGCAGGCCCCCCGCCGATATGGATGCGCTGCAGGCGGCGCTTGCTTTGGCGCAGGCGGAAAAGGACGCGCTCGCGCAGCGGCTGACGGAAACGGCGGAACGCCGCAGGCACAACGCTGAACTGCTGCGTGAACTTTCTAAACAACGGCAGGCGCACGACGAGGCATTGAAATCCTACGTCTCGCTCAAGACGCTTTCGGATACCGCCAACGGCGAGCTTTCGGGCAGCCGCCAGAAAATCACGTTCGAGCGCTATGTGCAGATGAGCTTTTTCGACCGCGTGGTCGCCGCGGCCAACCGCCGCCTCACGGCCATGACGGGCGGGCGGTACGAACTTCTGCGCAGGCGGGAGGCGGGCGACCTGCGCATGCAGAGCGGGCTGGAGCTGGATGTTCTGGACCATTACAGCGGCAAAACACGCGCGGCGGCTACGCTTTCGGGCGGGGAATCCTTCCTCGCGGCGCTGTCGCTGTCGCTCGGGCTTTCAGACATCATACAGCAATACGCAGGCGGCATTCAATTGCAGGCCATGTTTGTGGACGAGGGCTTCGGCTCGCTGGACAGCGAAGCGCTTGAGCGCGCCATCGGCGCGCTGACGGCCTTAGCCGACGGGGACAGGCTGGTGGGCGTGATTTCGCATGTGGACGAGCTGAAAAGCCGCATAGAGAACCGGATTACTATTGAAAAGACCAGTGCGGGAAGCAGGATACGAATGAATAATTAAAAATGAATAATGAATAATTGATGTAGAAATTCCCTGACGGGAATTTCTTTGAATACTAACAGACAACACTAATTCATTCAAAAATGCGGCCTTATGGCCGCATTTTCCTTCATTGTTAATTATTCATTATTCACTATTCATTGCGCGGCGCTTCGCGCTGCGCTAAAAGCGCAAGTTCCCACGGGCACGTAAACGTTTTGCCGTCGAGATACGCAAGCGGGGAGTCCGCTTCAAAGTGCAGCGTCAGCCGCGCGGCGAGCAGCGCCTGCCGGCGCATATGCGCGGCTTTATTGGCCTCGCGGTCGCCGTATTTATCGTCCCCCAATACGGGGTGGCCGATGTGCGCGAGGTGCGCGCGTATCTGGTGCGTGCGTCCGGTGTACAGGCGCACTTCCAACAGGCTGTTGCCGTCCTCCTCGCCGAGCACACGGTAGCCCGTTTTGATAGGCAGCGCGCCGGGAACGGGATCGTCGTATACAAACAGCTTTCCCGCCTGCGCGTCCTTTCTGGAGTAGGCTTCGAGCACATCCTGCCGCTTACGCGGCACGCCGCGCACGAGGCATTGGTAGTATTTTTCCACGCGCTGCGACCGGACGGCCTCCAGCAGTTCCGCCTCCGCCGAAGCGTTGCGCGCGAACAGCAGGAGGCCTTCCGTGTTCGCGTCCAGCCGGTGCACGGGGTACAGCTTGCTAAAATGCGGCGCAAGCAGAAATTCAAGCGAGTTCTCCCCGCCATCCGCAATCGTCACCTCCACGCCCGCGCGCTTGGCGACGACGAGTAAATTGTCGTCCGCATATACGGCGTCGCAGACATCCCGCACGGCAAGGCCGGTGACCTCCGCGTCAAACGGCGCGAACGCTTCTCCCCGGGGTTTTGCGAAAAAGCGCATGCGTTCCCCTTTTGTCGGGTGATCGAACGCGAGGGAATACGCCCACAGCGCGATCTGCCCGCGCGCGGGCGCGGGGTGGTAGCGCTGATCAAAGCGTATGGGCCAGCCATGCGCGGCTAGCTGCGCGCGTATCTGGTGCTTGCGTCCGGTCGAGAGCGAAATATCGAGCAGCGCGAAGCCGCCGCGTCTGGCCATCGTACGGAAGGAAAGTTTCGCCTGTTTGGCGTCGGGCGCGGGCTCCGGAAATACGCGCACGCGCGCCTCGCCCTCTTCGGCGCGCAGATAATCGCATAGCGCCGCGCTTTGGGGGGGCTCCCCCTCCACAACAGCGGCGTAGCGCTTTTGCGCCTGCCGGGAGGAAAACTGCGCCGTCAGCCGCGCCGCCGCCTTGCTGGTGCGCGCGAACACCATGACGCCGCCCACCGGCCTGTCCAGCCGATGGCACAGGCCAAGATATACGTCGCCCGGCTTATTGTATTTTTCTTTGATGTAGGCTTTGAGAATGGAAAGTAAATCCGCGTCGCCGGAACTGTCCGCCTGCACGGGCAAATTCGGCGGCTTTTCCACCACCAGCAGGTGGTTATCCTCATACAGCACCGACGGCACGCCCGCGGGCAGTACAGGCGGTACGCTCACTGCCACCACGCCCTCCCCGTCGCCCCGCAGGGGAACAGCAGGTTATCCCGCCGCATGGGCAGGCACAGCTCGGCGGATTCCACCTGAGGATGCGTGTCTCTGAGCGCCACACTGAGCACATTAGAAAGAACCACGGGCGCGAGGCCCGTCGTATATGAATTGATGAGAAAAAACAGGGGCTCGTCCGTCAGCAGTTTCGCCGCGGCCTCGACCAGCGGGTAAATATCCTGCTCTATCTTCCACATCTCGCCGCCCGGCCCCCTGCCGTAACTCGGCGGGTCCATCAGGATGCCGTCGTACCGGCTGCCGCGCCGCTGTTCGCGCAATACGAACTTCATGGCGTCGTCCGCAAGGAAGCGCACCGGCGCGTCGGACAGGCCGCAGGCGGCGAGGTTATCCTTTGCCCAGGCGAGCATGCCCTTGGCGGCGTCCACATGCACCACCTGCGCGCCTTCTTTGGCGCAGGCGCAGGTCGCGCCGCCGGTATACGCGAACAGGTTGAGTATGCGCGCGCCGGGTCGGGCCTTGATCTTACTCCGCATCCAGTCCCAGTTGACGGCCTGTTCCGGGAACAGGCCGGTATGCTTGAAGCCCGTGGGACGCACGATGAACGATATATCTTTATACCGAATCGTCCAGCTATCGGGCAGGCTGCGCGCGTATTCCCAGTGCCCGCCGCCGGTAGCGGAGCGGATATACCGCGCGTGCGGTTCGGCGAACTCGCCGATGGGCCAGACCGCCTGCGGGTCGGGCCGCAGCAGCACCACGTCCCCCCAGCGTTCCAGCTTGTCGCCGCCGCCCGCGTCCAGCAGCGCGTATTCTGTCCAGCCGTCCGCTATAAACATATCATCCCTCCGACCGCTCCCTGACAACATCCTGCAACTGCTCTGTATCCGGCGGGGTTTCCGCCCCGTCCGCGGGGCGGCGCTTAGAGCGCAGGCCCTCTATGATGACCGCAAGCATGCCCAGCAATATGGTCAGGTAGTAGGTGATGCCCCGCCACAGCAGCACCGCCGGAAAGCGGGACGCACCCTCGAACAGCTTGGAGAACACGAGGTAAAACCCGCCCTCGCTGGCCACAGAGCCGCCCGGCACCGGCAAAAAGCTGACGCCGATGTACAGCAGGCACTGCAGCAGCACCACGTACCAAAGGCTGTAGCCGGAATACCCCATGCCGCGATAGAGGAAATACGTCACGGCCATATAGGATACGGCCGTACCCATGGAGGCAAGCCATATATAGAACATGCCCAGTTTTTCGCCCAGCGCGAAGCCCGCCGCCCGGCCGTATTCGCTTATGATGCGCTCCCAGTCGGCATGGAGGGTGTCCGCCTTCCCCGGCTTTTTGAGCATACGCTTACGCGCGAGGAAGCTGATAAAGCGGTCGCCCATGCGGTGCAGCCAATCCGTTTTTTTCAGTGCGAGAAAACACAGCACCACCGTGCCGAAATAGAACAGATACCCGGTAACGTACAGAACCACCATGGTCACGCCGCCCTCGAGAACATCCCTGCCGAGGAACAAAAAGCCCAGCGTGCCCAGCAGCGTGATGCTGAACTGGTAAGCGAGAAATTTCAGCACCAATACGGAGGTAGAAAGCCCCACGGATATGCCGTAGCGGCGAAGCTGCACCACCTGCGCGGGCTGCCCGCCCGCCTGCAGCGGCGTAATGGAGCTGTAAAACAGGCCGAACATGGTCGTCAGGAGGCTTTCGGAAAAGGAGTGCTTCAGCCCCATGTATTTTGCCGCGAGCTGGAACATCAGCGTATCGAAAAAATAGTAGAACAGCATACTGCCTACCGCGGCCAGGAACCACCATGGGTCGATGTCGTCCATGACGTCCGCGAGGTTGCGCGTATTGGGATCGAGCAGCGCGAACAGCGCCAGCACCGCAATCGGCAACAGCACGGGCAGGACCTTTTTCCACAGGCCTTGCTTCATACATTTCCTCCAAATACGCTTAATACTACCATGCGGGCGGCAAATCGCGCAACATTGGGAAATTATCTTTGCCTTTTCTTAATAATCCCGCAAAACCGCCGGCAAAATCAAAAAACCTTTACATGCGGCATCCTTGCGCGCGTGCGCGCCTACGGAGTATACTGGTCGGGAGGTGGTAACATTGGTGCAGCAGGATTTATTTTCCTCCAGGCGGGACGCGGCCGCGCCGCTTGCCGACCGCATGCGCCCGCGCACGCTGGACGAATTCATAGGCCAGCAGCACATCGTGGGCCAGGGCCGCCTGCTTCGCCGCGCCATCGAAATGGACCGCCTGCAATCGAGCATATTCTTCGGCCCGCCGGGCACAGGCAAAACCACGCTCGCCTCCATCATCGCCAACGCAACCGGCGCGGCGTTTGAAAAGCTCAACGCCGTCACCGCCGGCGTAAAGGACGTGCGCGAGATCATTACGCAGGCAGAGGACCGGCTTTCCCTTTACGGCAAGCCCACCTATCTGCTTCTCGACGAATGCCACCGCTGGAACAAGGCGCAGTCGGACAGCATACTCCCCGCCCTTGAAAAAGGCACGCTGCGCTTTATAGGCTCCACCACCGAAAACCCCATGATCAGCATGACGGGCGCGATTGTCAGCCGCTGCCGCATATTCCAATTCTACCCGCTTTCCACCGCGGATATCGAGCAGGCGGTACAAAACGCGCTTACGGATCAGGAACGCGGCCTGGGTAAGCTGAACATCACCCTCGCGCCGGAAGCGCTCGAGCACATCTGCCGCATGGCCAACGGGGATTGCCGCGCCGCGCTCAACGCGCTGGAGCTCGCGGCGCTGACGACGCAGCCCGACGAAGCGGGCGCAATTAAGATTACGCTCGAGATCGCGGTCGAATCCATGCAGCAGAAGATCATCGCGCTCGACGAGCAGTTGTATTACGACATGCTCAGCGCGTTCTGTAAGAGTCTTCGGGGCAGCGACGCGGACGCGGCGCTCGCCTGGTTCTCGCGGCTCATCTACGCGGGCATGGACCCGCGCATTATCGCGCGGCGGCTCATCGCCCACGCCAGCGAGGACGTGGGCATGGCAAACCCGCAGGCCATGGTGCAGGCGGTATCCGCCGCCACGGCGCTCGAGCACATCGGCATGCCGGAAGCGCGGCTGCCGTTGACGCAGGCTATATTGTACATATGCGAGTCCCCCAAGTCCAATTCCGTCGTCATGGCGGTGGATGCGGCCATGGCGGACGCGAAGACGACGTTTGACGAACCTGTTCCCATTCACCTGAGGGACACGTCCTACAGCGGGGCGAAAATCATAGGCGCGGGCACGGGCTACAAATACCCGCACGACTTCCCCGGCCATTATGTGGAGCAGGACTACCTGCCCCCCTCGCTGAAAAACAAACGATATTACCAGCCCAGCGACCAGGGCAGCGAGGCGGCCATTCGGGAGAACCATAAGAAACGGGGGAAGTGACGGGAACGGAAGGAATAATTAATAATGAATAATGAATAGTTTTGGAGGAAATCCCCTAAGGGGATTTCTCTGAATGAAATCCGAAAAAGGCCAGGTGAGAAGGTCAATCCCTGCGCCCACATATATTCAAAAGAAATTCCGAAGGAATTTCCACAACAATTATTCATTATTAATTATTAATTATTCATTTTCCATATGAAGGGGGTAGCGTCATGAAGCGTGTCATCATCATAGGCGCAGGCATCGCGGGGCTGACCTGCGGTATCTACGCGCAGCGTAACGGCTTTGAAACGGAGATTTTCGAGCAGCACACCCTTCCCGGCGGGGAATGCACCGGCTGGGACAGGGGGCAATACCACTTCGACGGCTGTATCCACTGGCTGGTAGGCTCCAAGCCGGGCACTTCGCTGCACCGCATGTGGCGGGATACGGGCGCATTGGACGACAACGTCGCTATACTGACCTGCGAAGCGTTCTCCCGGTATGAGGACGGGGACAAATCCGTCACGCTGTACACGGACGCGGATAAGCTCCAGGCGCACCTGATCGACGTCGCGCCGGAAGACAAGGCCGCCATCAAAAAGCTGTGCGCGGATATCCGCAAACTGGGCGGTATGGAAATGCCGCTCGATAAGCCCATGGACCTGTTCACGGCAAAGGACGGCCTGAAATTCCTGACCCATGATTTCGGCGCGGCCGCCCGCTCCATGCACTACGGCAAGCTGACAATGGGGGAGCTCGTGGAACGGTTTAAAAGCCCGCTCATCCGGCGGGCGCTGCTCGCCCCCTTCCCCGCGCATTACGGCGCGATGTCATTCCTATCCACCATCGCGGGCATGCACGCGGGCGACTGCGGACTGCCCGAGGGCGGCTCCCGCGCGCTGGCGCAAAGAATGGAAAAGCGGTATCTGGACCTCGGCGGCAAGGCGCATTACCGCGCAAAGGTGGATAAAATACTCGTGGAGGATGGCAAAGCCGTAGGCGTGAGGCTTGCGGACGGCACGGAAACGTTCGCCGACTATGTGGTGTCCTGCGCCGACGCAAACTTCACATTCACAAAGCTGCTGGAGGACCGGTATACGCCGGAGCTGTACGCCAACCTCTTCGCGCGCCCGAAGGAGTATCCCGCCATCACCTGCGCCATCGTGTACATGGGGATAGACGCGGATCTCCCCCGGCCCTGCTCTACCCTATACGTGCAGCGAGAGCAGCCTGTCGCCGTCTGCGGCGTTGAGACCGACTTTACGCAACTTATTCACTACGGCACGGGCGGATTCACCGCGCCGGAGGGAAAATGCGTCGTCGCGGCGTTTTACAACGCCGATTACGACCACTGGAAGGCGCTCTATGCCGACAGGGACGCCTACCGCCGCGAAAAGCAGGCGCTGGAGCAGGACGCCATGGAAGCGCTGTACCGCCGGTTCCCGCAAGCGCGGGGAAAGGTGGAGACCACGGACGTCGTGACGCCCATGACCTACGAGCGCTACTGCAACGCGTGGCGCGGCAACTGGATGAGCTGGCCATTCCGTCAAAAGGAGATACCCAGCTACTTCCCCGGTTTACTTCCCGGCCTTGACAACTTCCTGATGGCTGGTCTGTGGACTCTGCCGCCGGGGGGCTTGCCGGGTTCCGGAGCGGCGGGGCGGTTCGCCGCGCACCGGCTGTGCCTGATGAACGGCAGGGAGTTTAAAACGAATAATGAGTAATGAATAATTGCCAATGAACAATGGGTAAACAGAGGATCGTCCGCGGCGTGAGACGCCTCGGACGCTAGCCCTGCGGGGCGTCGCCATCGGAATTTCTTTGAAAAATGAAGCGGGCGCGGAGGCAATCTTCGCGCCCGTTCTTTTTATGAAATTGCCTATCTTTCCATCCCTTTCACAAAATAAACGCTAAAGTATTTGCTTTATAGCACGAAATAAAATAAAAAGACGGTTTGCGATATTCAGGGCGCGCCGGCTGCTCCGGGCGAATAAGCCGCGTCGGAAGCGAAATAAAACATGCAAGGGCGGGCATTTATGCAGCAGGAGAAACCGTATTTACAAAAACAAAATTATGTGAAAAAGCAAATTGACGAACTTGTTTCCGGCGATGTTCTGCTGCACCCCATTTTCAGAGCCGACGGATTGATGCTGATCAATAAGGGTACGGTTCTGGATGTGTCCCTGATCAATAAAATTAAGAAGCATGTATCGCGCTCCTCGCCCGTATTAGTGGTCATGTCGCGAAGAGAATTCGATGATTTTCAAAAGGAAACCTGCAACACCGCTGAATTCAAGGAGGATCTGGCCGGGCTCATGCAGGAGTCTGGCGATAGCGAAGCAGGCGGCTCTCAAAATCCGGATACCACTCCAATGCAGGATACGGATATTAACCCAATTAAAACGGAAAGCTCCTTCTTAAGCGCGCTATCCTCTTCCCCGTACTGGATATCGTTGGAGGATACCCTGGAATCGGAGCATTTAAAGGAACGGGCAATATTTATCAAAGAAGAATTCATGACCCGTTTCAGGAATGATCATACTTATATCGATCTTTGCGGCAAGATCGACGGATATGACGACATCGTTTTGATTCACGCCATCAATACCCTCTGTATGTCTCTTATTCTGGGAATCGCGCTTGAATTGACGGATGAGGAATTGATAGAATTGTCCGTCGCCGCTCTGTTTGTTCATGTGGGGTATATGGTGCTGCCCAGGGATGAATTGCGGAGCTTCCTGAAATCACAGGAATTCAATCATCCGGCGATGAAAAAGCATATGGAAGCGTTTTTGAATGCAACTATGGATTTCCCTTATTTAAGAAGAAAATCCATTATCCGCGGCGTTCTGGAGCACCATGAATTCTATAACGGCAATGGCTATCCCAATGGGAAAAAGGGCGAAGACATCAGTCTGGCCGGCAGGATGCTTCACATCGCGCACGCCTATGACAGCCTGATTGGCGGCTATGACTACTCCGCCGGGCTCGCCCCTCTACGGGCGATAAGGCTCGTTTATGAAAACAAAGACGGCATGTTCGATCCGAATATTTTGAATGTATTCATGTACCGAACCACGCATTTTAAGCTGGGTCAACCGATGGTTCTTCCGAATGGAAGAAAAGGTAAAATCATAGGCTTCGAAAATTATGCAAAAAGCCCGCATCTGCCCATCGTGCAATTGGAAAACGGCAGAACGGTAAACCTGTTGACCGAGTTTATTCCCGACGTTTGAGATCATAATTCATTTGCTTTTGCATACAAAACCAGGCGCGAAGACAAGTCTTCGCGCCTGTTCTATTTATGTTTTTACCGGATTGCCGGTTAAGTATTTCTATGATTGCACGAAGTAGATAAAAAGGTGGTTCGTGAAAATCCGGCAGGATCCATCATCATGTCTAAGCAGCTCAGGGTAAATGAAAGCTCAGAAAAGCCATATAAAAAATGCAATCGGTCAGGCGGGTAATTATGCAACAGGATAAAGCGTATTTGGGGAAACGGAATTATGCAAAAAAGCAAATCGCGGAGCTTGTTCCCGGCGATATTTTACTGCACCCTGTTTTTCGATCGGACGGGTTGATGCTGATCAATAAAAACAGAGTTCTCAACGCATTTTTAATCGACAAGATTAAGAAGCAGGTACGATATTCCGCATCTGTTTTGGTAGCCTCCTCGCCAGAAGAATTCGAAAGCTTTCTGAGCGATACCTGCAATAGCGCCGGGTTCAGACAAGACTTGCTTCAGCTTATGAAGGAATACGGCGCTCATGATGGAATCAGGTTCCAAAATATTGATTTTAATCAAGTTGAGACGAAAAGCCCTTTCTTAAGTGCGCTATCCTCTTCCCCTTACTGGATTTCACTTGAGAGCAGTTTAGAATCGGAACATCTGAAGAAACGGGCAAGCTTCATAAAAGAGGAACTATTGGTCCTGTTTAGAAATGATCAGAAATTCATCGATCTTTGCGGCAAGATCAATGGATATGACGACATTATTTTGATTCACACCATCAATACCGTCTGCATTTCTCTTATTTTTGGACTCACTCTTGAATTGACGGATGAGGAATTAATAGATTTGTCCGTTGCCGCGCTGTTTGTGCATGTCGGGTATACGGAATTGCCAAAGGGGGAATTCAAAAGTTTCTTAAAATCCCCGGAATATAATCATCCGGCGATGAAAAAGCACATTGAAGTTTTTTTGAATGTGACATTGGATTCTCCGTATTTAAGGAGAAAATCCATCATCCACGGCGTTCTGGATCATCATGAATTTTATAACGGCAAAGGCTATCCCAATGGAAAAAAGGGTGAGGAGATCAGTCTGTTTGGTAGGATTCTTCATATCGCGCACGCCTATGACAGCCTGGTGGGCGGTTATGATTATACGGCCGGAATCTCGCCTTTACATGCGGTAAAACTCGTTTTTGAAAACAAAGACGGCATGTTCGATTATAACATTCTGAATATATTTATGTATCGAACCACTTATTTTAAGCTAGGGGAGACGATGGTTCTTCCAAATGGGAAGGGCGGCAAGATAGTCGGCTTCGAAAATTATGTCAAACACCCGCATCTGCCCATCGTGCAATTGGAAAACGGCAGAACGGCAAACCTGCTGCACGAGTCTCTCATGGACGGTTAAAGCTGTAATTCTATTTACCAAATATTCCAAATCCCGGTCATTTATAAATCTGTTGAAGTTGATTTCTCAAAAATTGAAGCATGCTGGTCAAGGATTCCTGAGTTGATTCTGGATCCCGTTACACATATGTTTTTTATCGTCGATACAACATTTCTGAAATGGAAATCCTAGTAGCATGCCATCGCTAAGTTTCTGGGATAATGAATTTGAAGGAGGCATGACAATGGTTCATGTCAGCACAAAAAAGCTTTTGATATCAGGAATGATTGCAGGTCCATTATTTACACTTTCGTGGCTGATAGCCGGCGCTACGCGCGAAGGATATAATCCGCTACGGCACCCTATCAGCTCCCTGTCAATCGGCAATCTCGGGTGGACGCAGATTACAACCTTTCTTGTTGTCGGCACATTGCTTTTGTGCTTTGCTATCGCACTCATGCGAATTACAAAATCTCAAGGCGTTTCGGTTTGGGGCGCGCGTATAATAGCTCTTTGCGCAATAGGGCTGATTGGCGCCGGTCTTTTCGTAAGCGACCCCTTGAGCGGCTATCCGTCAGGCTTGCACACACTCCGTGAAAACAGGAGCCTTTCGGGGGTATTACATGACATGTTTTCCGCATTTCTCTTCATTGGGTATCCGTTCGCCGCTTACAAATTCGCCCGAATCTTCATGAAGAAAAAAGAGACCGGTTGGGCAATTTACACGATAGTTTCCGGACTCGCTTTTATCTGCTTTTTTATCATAACAAGTATGGGGTTTGGGCAAGTAGCGGGTTTTGTTGATTACGGCGGCCTGTTTCAACGTATAACGCTAACTATCTTATGGTGCTGGATGACGCTGGTCGCCATACATTTTTTGCGTGTGACACGAGGGTAAAAGCATAATGGAAATCTCAATGCGGGAAAAATGATCGTGTTAACTATAAACGGGCGCGAAGGCAAGCTTCGCGCCCGTTTGTTTTGAAGAAATTCCCCTCAGGGAATTTCCACCTTCATTGTTCATTATGCATTATGCATTGTTCATTGCGTTACTCCACCGTCACCGACTTCGCCAGATTCCTCGGCTTATCGATATCGCAGCCCTTGAGAGACGCGACGTAATACGCGAACAACTGCAGCGGCAGTACGGAAAGCGACGGCAGCGCGAACGCGGGGCCCGCGGGCAGCCATACGACGTGATCCGCCGTTTCCTCCACGCCCGGCGCGCCCTCCTGCGCGATGGCGATCACTACCGCGCCGCGCGCCTTCACCTCGCGGATGTTGCTGACCATTTTTTCGAGCAGCGGGCGGTTGGTGCACAGCGCGATCACCAGCGTGCCCTGTTCGATGAGGGAGATGGTGCCGTGCTTGAGCTCGCCCGCGGCGTACGCCTCACTGTGGATATAGGAGATTTCCTTGAGCTTGAGAGAGCCCTCCAGCGCGAGGGAATAATCGAGATTGCGGCCGATAAAGAATATGTCGTGCTGGTTAAAATACAGCGAGGCGAGGTATTGCAGGTTTTCCCGCTGCTCAAGCAGCGCCTGCGCCTGCGCGGGCAGCGCCTCAAGCGCCGTAAGCTGGGCGGCGACCTCCGCCTGCGTCAGTTTGCCCCGCAAAAGCCCCATCTGCAGCGTGACGAGATAGAACACCGCGAGCTGGGTGCTGTACGCCTTGGTGGTGGCCACGGCGATTTCCGGCCAGGCCCAGGTATAGAGCACGTCGTCGCTTTCGATTGCAATGGCGCACCCCACCACGTTGACGATGGAAAGTATCTTCGCGCCGCGGGCCTTGGCTTCGCGCAAAGCGAAGAGCGTATCGATGGTTTCTCCGCTCTGGCTGATGACGATGCACAGGGTATTTTCATCCACCAGCGGGTCGCAGTAGCGGAATTCCGAAGCGAGATCGCAACTGACCGGTATGCGCAGCGTATCCTGCAGCAGCACGCGGCCTATGCAGCCCACATGCCACGCCGAGCCGCAGGCCACGATCTGTATGTGGGTTACGGATTTGAGATCCTCGTCCGTAATGTGTTTGAGCTCCAGCTCGATGCGCCCGTCGCGCATGCGCGGGGAAAGCGTGTCGTGGATGGCCTTGGGCTGCTCCATGATCTCCTTGATCATGAAATGCTCGTACCCGCCCTTTTCAGCGGAGGCGACGTCCCAGGTGATGGTCTCTACTTCGCGTGAGACAGGGTCGCCCTGCCTGTCGTATATTTGAACCCCAGCAGGGGTTACGACGGCAAGCTCGCGTTCCTGCAGGCGCAGCACGCGGCGCGTATGCTGCAGCAGCGCCGGCACGTCGGATGCAATGAAGTTCTCGCCCTCGCCCAGGCCCACCACCAGCGGGCTGTCCTTGCGGGTGGCGATGATGGTATTCGGATGATCGCGGAAGAGTATGCCCAGCGCGAACGCGCCTTCCAGCAGCGCCATGGCCTCCTGCGCGGCGGCAAGCGGATCGCCGTGGTAGCAGTAATCGAGAAGCTGGGATACGATTTCCGTATCCGTCTCTGAAACGAATGTATACCCGTGCCCCATCAGAAAATTGCGCAGGGCCATGTAGTTTTCCACAATGCCGTTGTGCACCACCGCCACCCTGCCGCTGTGGGACAGATGGGGGTGGGCGTTGGTATCCGAGGGTTCGCCGTGCGTGGCCCAGCGCGTATGGCCTATGCCGCAGACTCCGGGCATGGATGCGCCGCCATCGGTCAGCTTATCCAGCACGCTCAGCCGCCCCTGCGCCTTTTTTACATGGAGTTCGCCGGCCGACGCGATGGCAAGGCCCGCCGAATCATAGCCGCGATATTCCAGTTTTTTCAGACCGTTCAGCAGTATGGGCGCGGCTTGGCGCTCCCCCGTATACCCGACGATTCCGCACATTAATTGCCATACCTCCTTTGGGGTGATCACTCAAATATATGTTATTACTTTACACCGGATGCGGCCCGAATGGAACGAAAACTTGTGTGAACAAATGCAGGGTGGTAATATAGAGCGGAAAGAAGCGGAGGTACACACTTGCATAATGATGGATAAGTGGGTACGTTGAGGGCTCTGCCCTCAAACACCCGCTTAGGGCTGTTACGGCCCTAAGAACCCACCCAGGAACGCCCTATTCTAGGGCGTTCCCAATAAGACAATCGACCCGAACGGTACATTCGGGCGAAGGAGCATCATGGACTATTCCGGGTTTATGGAGTACCTCGGCGAGGCCGAGGCGGTGCGGACTCCCCCCCGTCTTACAGATATGCGAACACTGCTTGAAGCGCTCGGCAACCCGCAGGAACGGTTTGCCTCGGTGCACATCGCGGGCACCAACGGCAAGGGCTCCACGGCGGCCTTTATTGAAAGCGTGCTGCGCTGCGCGGGCTATAAAGCGGGGCTGTACACGTCGCCCCACGTCAGCCGGCTGAACGAGCGCATCCGCGTTTGCGGCGCGGATATCCCCGATGCGGCGCTGTGCGCGCTCGGCGAGCGGGTACAGGCGGCGGAGCGGGCGCAGGGGCTGCGGCTGAACTATTTTCAGATACTTACTGCCATAGGCTTTTTACATTTCGCGGAGGAAGGCTGCCAAATCGCCGCCATAGAGGCGGGCCTCGGCGGCAGGCTGGACCCGACCAACGTGCTCTTGCCCGCCGTCGCCGTGATCACGCGCATCGGCATGGATCACACGGCGGTGCTGGGCGATACGCTCCTAAAAATCGCGTCTGAAAAGGCGGGCATCGTAAAGCCGGGCTGCGACGTCGTGCTGCTCGCGCAGGAGGCGGAGGCGGAACAGCCCGTGGAAGAAGCCTGCGCACGCTTGGGCGCGCGGCTTCATAAAACGTCCGCGCTGCCCGCGCATATACGCGACGGGAAGCTGTACGTGACTACGGATATGGGCGAATTCCCTGTTGGCCTGTCGGGAAGCTATCAGGCGGAAAACGCCGCGCTGGCGCTTGCCGCGCTTGGCGCGTTCAAAGGGCATGGCTTCGATATCCCCGACGACGCGCTCCGCGACGGGCTGCAGAACGCGCGCTGGCCCGGAAGGTTCGAGCTGCTTCGGGAAAAACCGCCGCTGCTTCTTGACGGCGCGCACAACCCGCAGGGCGCGCAGTCGCTCGCACAGAGCCTTGCGGCATACTATCCCGGCAAAAAGTGCGTGTTCCTGATGGCCGCCATGCGGGATAAGGACGTCGCAGGCTGCATACGCGCCGTAGCGCCGCTTGCGCGCGCCATGATCGCCATACCGCTACATAACCCGCGCGCGTATACGGCGGAAGAGCTGCAGTCGCTGATGCGGGACTATTGCCAGGATGCGTATACGTCGGACTCCGTCGAGTCCGCGCTGCGTTTATCACAAACGCTTCTTCAGGAAGGGGACGTGGCGTGCGCGTTCGGCTCGCTGTATCTCGCCGACCCGCTGCGAAGGGCGATAGGGACAATTAACAATGAATAATTAATGATGATGCGAATCGCGGGTTAAATCTGTATCGCCGCCTTGCGGGCGGCGACGGAAACTTATTTTATTTAAAAGTGGGGGCTTCGCCCCCACGTCCCCCGAGGTGCGGTCTGGGCGCGTAATTAGTCCCG
>JAEWWD010000222.1 GCA_023396535.1 Bacillota bacterium | reverse complement strand
GCTTACGTCCGTCGATGTGGCGGCCATAGGCCCCGGTATGGGCAAAGGGGAAGGAATTCCGGATTTGCTGCGGGCGGCGCTCCTGAGCGGGAAACCGCTGGTCATAGACGCGGATGGGCTCAACGCGCTCTCCACCCATCGGGAACTGTTTGCGCTGCTCCATAACAACGTGATACTGACGCCGCACCCCGCCGAAATGGGCAGGCTGGCGGGCAGGGACGCGAAAACAATCGCGGACAGCCCCGTGGAAGCCGCCCGGTCAGCGGCGTGGGAATGGGGCTGCACGGTATTGTTGAAGGGCGCGACCACCGTCATCGTGCAGGACGACAGGCTTTGCCTGAATACGACGGGAAACCCCGGCCTCGCAAAAGGCGGCAGCGGCGACGTGCTGACCGGAATACTGCTCGCACTGCTCGCACAGAAAATTCCCCCGTTTGAAGCCGCCTGTGCCGGCGCATATCTGCTTGGCGCAACGGCGGATCAGGCATATGCCCTGCTTGGAACGAGAATGCTCACACCGTCGGATGTGATTGAAGCGTTCGACAGATAGTTTTGTATCCCACGTACAAACCTGAAAGCTATAAAAAGTCCCATTCGGCAATATGAGCCGGATGGGATTATTTGTATGGGCTAATAGTACGTTTTTCTATTGCATACTCCGTTTTATAGGAACTATTCTCCCAATAACGCGGCGGCGAACGCTTCCGCATCGAAGGGCTGCAGGTCGTCCAGCCCCTCCCCCACGCCCACAAAACGGACGGGAAGGCCCAGCATATCCTTCACCGCGATGGCCATGCCTCCCTTGGCGGTTCCATCCAGCTTGGTCAGCACGACGTCGGTCAGCCCGGCGGAATCGCTGAACGCCTTTGCCTGCGCGATGGCGTTCTGGCCGGTCGTCGCGTCCAACACCAGCAGTACGCGGCAGGCCGCGTCCGGCAGTTCGCGCGATATGACGCGGCGTATCTTTTCCAGCTCGTTCATGAGGTTCTTTTTATTGTGCAGCCGGCCTGCCGTATCGCAGATGAGCAAATCGCAGCCCTTTGCCTTAAAGGAGGCTATGGCGTCGTATACGACAGCCGCCGGGTCGGCGCCTTCCCCGTGCCGTATCATGGGTACGCCCGCACGCTCCGCCCATATGCCGAGCTGCTCCGCAGCCGCCGCACGGAACGTATCCGCCGCAGCAAGCATAAGCCGCCTGCCCTGCTGTTTATAGTAATTCGCCAGCTTACCTATGGAGGTCGTCTTGCCCACGCCATTCACGCCTACGATAAGCAGTACAGACGGCCCCGTTTCGGGCAAAAATTCCTCTTCCGTGCGCATGTGCTCCGCAAGTATGCCGCGCAGCGCCGTACGTGCCTCCACCGCCTTGGTGAGACGCTCCGCCTTGATACGCGCGCGCAGTTCGTCGAGTAACTCTTCCGTCAGCTCCATACCGACGTCCGCCATGATGAGCGCTTCCTCAAGGCTTTCAAAGAAATCGTCGTCTATGCCGTCGCGGCCCGAAAACACGGCGGCAAGTATGCCGTCCCTCGTTTTGCTCAGGCCCTGTTTGAGCCGCTGAAATATGCCCGTCTTCTGTTCCATGCTTCAACATTCCTTATTCTTTGGGTTTCACGGCCCGAAGCCGTCACGCCGCGTCAAGACGCGGCGTCCTGAAAACGCGCGGATACGATTTTGGATACGCCCTTTTCTTCCATCGCAACGCCGTAGAGGGCGTTGCAAACCTCCATACTGCCCTTGCGGTGCGTGATGAGTATGAACTGCGTATCGTCCGAGTATTCGCGCAGGTAGTTTGCAAAACGCGTGACATTGACCTCATCGAGGGAGGATTCGATTTCGTCGAGTATACAGAATACCGTAGGTTTGAGCTTGAGCATCGCGAACAGCAGCGCGATAGCCGTAAGCGCCCGCTCCCCGCCCGACAGCAGGGTTAAAAGCTGCAGTTTTTTCCCTGGCGGCTGCGCGATGATATCGATATCGCAGTTGAGCACGTCCTTGGGGTCGGAAAGCCGGAGTTCCGCCCAACCGCCGCCAAACAACTGCTCGAACACTTCCGAGAAGTTTTTCTGTATGATCTGGAATTGCTGCAGGAACTGCCGCTCCATGGTCGTTGTCAGTTCCGCGATAAGAGTCTGCAAATCGGCCTCGGCGCGGGTGAGATCGTCACATTGGGCATTCAAAGTCTCATACCGCTCGTTGAGGATTTTAAAATCTTCAACGGCGTTGACATTGATGCTGCCCAACTCGCGTATCGCCTTTTTCAGCTCATCTATGCGCACATGCGCGGCTGTAACGCCGCCAAGCTCCGTGCGCAGGGGCAGCGCCTCCTCGTAGGTCAGCTCGTAATCTGCCTGCATGCGCTCGCGCATGGCCTCGAATTCCAGCTCCATACGGCTCTGCGCAAGCTCCTGCTTGTGCCTGCGTTCTTCCAGCTCGCGCACGCGCGCATTGAGCTCGTCCTTCTGCGCGCGCGCTTCTGAAAGCGCCTGCTGGCGGCGCTGCCGCTCCTCCTCCAATGCATGCTGATGTTCCTTGCGCTCGTTGACCGCCGTCTGCTCCACGCCAACGCCGGATAACAGTTCCTCCAACTGCGCATGCAGAGCGGTCTCCTGCGCCGCCGCGCGCTCCAGCGCGGACTGGTTTTCTTCCAGAGCGCGCGCCGTGTGCGTACGTTCCTTCATAAGACGCGTGTGCTCGGCCCGCGCGGCATCCTCTTCCTTTTGCAGCGCCATTCGCTGGACCTTACGCTCGGTCAGCGCCGACGTACCCGCCTCATACTGCGCGCGCAGCTCGTTGAGGCGCGCCTGGGAACGCTGTACGTCCTCCTGCGTGGCGGCGCTGCCTTCCTCTATGCCGGACTGCACGTCTTCAATGGACTTGCGCTCTTTCTCAATATCCCCGATGTTATCCAGCAACTGCGCAGCCTCCAACTCGGCCCGCTCACGCTTTTGCCCGTTTTGCCGGATATCGCGGGCAATGAGCTCCAACTTCTCCCTGTGACGCGCGACGTCTATTTCGTGCGCGTGCAGGCGGGCATCCGCCTGCTCGAGGGATTGCGTCAATTCCTTTACTTCTTCTTCTTTGCTTACGCGAAGCTGCGCCTGCTTTTTCAGTTCGCCCTCCAGGTCGCGTATGCTCTGCTGAAGCTGCTTATATTCGCGTTCCCGGCCCAACAGGCTGAACTCGCGCTTTTGCACGCTGCCGCCCGTCATGGAACCGCCGGGATGTATGATGTCGCCCTGTAATGTCGCGATACGGAACGCGGCGTTCGCCCTGCGGTTAATAGCGATGCCCGCGTCAAGGTCCTGCACGATCACGGTTCGTCCCAGCAGATTCTCCATGACGTTGCGGTACCGCTCGTCATACTCCACCAGTTCGGACGCAACACCGA
>JAEWWD010000215.1 GCA_023396535.1 Bacillota bacterium | reverse complement strand
CGCGTTGCCGTCCTGCGACAGCGCCATCGTGATCGCCGCCGTCAGTGTCGTCTTGCCATGGTCCACGTGGCCGATCGTCCCGATGTTTACGTGCGGTTTCGTGCGCTCGAATTTTGCCTTTGCCATTACAAATTCTCCTCCTCATTTGTTATAGGCAAGCGTTGCGTGTTCGCTTTCGTCCTGCCTGACCTACCCGCGCTCGAATAAATTTGTAACGGCGTCGGGCATTGATTACGCTATCCTGTTGGAGCGGGTGATGGGAATCGAACCCACGTGGCCAGCTTGGGAAGCTGGAGCTCTGCCATTGAGCTACACCCGCGTACGACGATAGCGTTATTATTTTAATGCGCAGGCACCGTTTTGTCAAGCAAATATGGCGGCGCGCGGGCCAAATCCGGGCGGCAGGACGGGGCATGTTGCCCCTTGTCGGTTTTCGCCAAAATACGCTATACTTTTGCCATACCCTTTTCTTGCCTTATTCCATTTTCTATTGCGGCGTACGCCGCGGAAGGGAGCAACTCATGGAACCCTCTGCCATCATTTCCGTACAGGACGCGCAAACGGAATACATGAAGAAAATGCTTCGGCACTCGCGCCTGCGCACGCTGCTTGCCGCCGTCATGACGGTGATATTCCTGGGCCTGGGCGTATTCGCGCTGCAGGCGGGCACGCAGCTTAACCGCATACTTTATGAAGCGGAAACGACGTTTTCAAAGCTCAGCACTATCTCCGCTCAGATCGACGAGGCGAACGTGCCCGGCATGATCGAACAGATCAACGTGCTCGTGCAGGACGGGCAGGCGGCCGCCGCCGCCGCAACCGACAGCATGCAGACCGCCGCGGACAAAATGGAGGCATTGGATATCGATACGCTCAACCGGAGCATACAGGATTTCGCCGCCGTGGTGGAGCCGCTGAGCAGGCTCTTCGGGCGGTAACGCGTAATAGCGCGCCGCACAAACGCATATACTATGAAAAGACGCCGGCCGGCATTGAAACTGCGCGTGGACGCGCAGACAGGCGCGCTGACATGCCGGCGGGCGTCGACGAGCGCATCCTGCGGCGGCGCCGCATGTGAAACAGCCTGAAAGGGAATTCCCTTTCAGGCTGTTATTTTGTTTGTTCTCAGATATCGAGCGGGACGGACGCGCCGAGAAGCCGCCCAACGTTTCGCAGATAATCGAGCAACCGGCCGGGGCGGCGCGCCTGCGCGATATATTCGCTGTGCACGGCCTTTGCTTCCTGTATGAAATACTCCTGGCTGTTGAAACGCTCAGCCGCCGCGCGTTTCTGGTAGCTCCCGTCGGGCAGCAGATCCCATGCCTTCTCGTTATCCTCCAGCATGCGTTCGAGCGAACAGCTTATGCGGCGGGAGAGGGCGGGGTTATCGATGGGACAGGCCACCTCAATACGCCGCTCCGTGTTGCGCGTCATGAAATCGGCGGAAGCGATGTAAGTGACTGTGTCTTACCCGCCGCCGAACACGTATACACGCCGTGGCAAACACCTGCAGCCCCGATACGTTCAGGCTGCGGCACAGTTTTTTATATTTCCCGATGGTTTCACAGGCCAAAGCCATACCGGCGGCGCTGAGCCTTCCGTTTTGCACATACCCCGCGAGGCCGGCGAAGCTTTTTTCGTTGAGCAGGAGCGAGAACTTACCCTTTGTACATTTGTATATAGATAACCGTATGGTGTTGGAGCCTAAATCGATTACGCCTGTCAGCATGCCATTTCCTCCGTTGGTGTTTATTGTAGCATTTCCCTATGGCCGCGTCGCTTTGCACCCGGTCAATTCCGTGTAAAATCCTTGTAAGCGTATACAAAAAGGGATGCCCCGAAGTGCTGGGCATCCCTTAATACAACAGCAAACCGATTCAGATCTTTTCCGTCCGGGTGCTGACGGAGGACTGCACGTCCGTACCGTCCGGCGTGGTGGTGGTGACGACGGTGGTGGTCACGACGGTCTTTTTCAAGCCCGCCAGCACCGTTACCTCGGTCACCTCGGTTTTTACTTCGGCTTCACCGGCCTGGTCGATCCGCGCCGCATAGGCAGCCGCCGTATCGTCCTGCATGGCGGAGGCAAATTCCACCGCCGCGTCCCCGTTCTTGAGCGCAAACCCTACGCGGCAGCCCGTATAATTTGCCGTACCCAAAAACTCAGAAAAAAAAGACTTGGCCAGCCCTCCTTCCGGCTGGTTCGCATCTATCATGACTTTGCCGGAGGGTTCGGCGCTAAGCAGAGCGAGCACCGCTTCGCGGTGCTCCGGCTGTGCAATATAGGCGACTGCGTTGTCGTACAGGAATTTGGACGTCTGCCCGACATCCGCCGTATCCGGCGCCGCGATTACGCCCGGCCCCACTGGGATCGCGTCCTCCTCGGGCGGCGTGAACGTATCGGTAATAACCTCGTCGTCGGGGATGGTAACAATTTCGCCGTCCGCCGTATTGTTGAACACGGCCCCGGCCGCGCCATTTTCCGTATCAGCCTGCATAATGGCGCGCATATTGGCATTCTGATCCGCTGTACGCACCATCACCGACTTCACGGCGAACAGGCCGACCATTACGAGCACGACGATACCGGCGAATATGGAAACCACTTTGGCAAATTGCTTCATTCCCGTGTTGCCTCCCCTTAATCCGACCCGAATGTTGCATTCGGATGCTGGATTGCTTCTGGAATCAGAATACCATGCCAATGCTTCAGATCAACCTCATCCCGGTCTCATTTCGGTCTCATTTCAAAAAACCGGCATTTTATTTTGTGACTTTTGAGGGAGACAACAACTGCCGATTATTCTTACGGCATGGAGACGATCTCGCGCAGCCGTTTAACAATGGGCAAATGCTGCGTGCACAGGCCCTCGCATCTGCCGCAGGCCGTACATTGCTTCGCAAGCGCGGGCGAAACGGCCCAATGGTTGTTCAGGCGGTCGGCAGCATCCTTGCCGAGCATTTTCTGATTATAGGAGTCCATGAATTTGGGAATTGGGATATCCTGCGGGCAGCCCTTGCAGTAGCCGCAGCCGGTGCAGAGATCGTCAAACCCCTTGCCCCGCATATTCGCCGTGATCTCCTGCGCCGGGCGCTC
>JAEWWD010000213.1 GCA_023396535.1 Bacillota bacterium | reverse complement strand
CGCGTTGCCGTCCTGCGACAGCGCCATCGTGATCGCCGCCGTCAGTGTCGTCTTGCCATGGTCCACGTGGCCGATCGTCCCGATGTTTACGTGCGGTTTCGTGCGCTCGAATTTTGCCTTTGCCATTGTTGTTCGTCCTCCTGCACTATGTTGGTTGTTATTTTTATAGTATTTCCGGTCGGTTGCCGGATCTGTCCTAATTGCGCCCCGTCACGCGGCTGGCCACGCTGGTGGGCACTTCCTCATAATGGTCAAACTGCATGGTAAACGTTCCGCGCCCCTGCGTACGGGAACGAAGATCCGTCGCATAGCCGAACATTTCGGACAGCGGGCACATGGCGTGCACCGCCTGCCCGCCGGCACGCGCTTCCATGCCTTCAATACGGCCGCGGCGCGCGTTGATGTTGCCGATAACGTCGCCCATGTATTCCTCGGGCATATTGACCTCGACCTTCATAACAGGCTCAAGCAGCACGGAACCGGCTTTGGCGGCCGCCTCCTTGAATGCGAGCGAACCGGCGATTTTGAATGCCATCTCGGAAGAGTCGACCTCGTGGTAGCTGCCGTCAATAAGCGTAGCCTTGAAATCCACCACCTCGAAGCCGCCCAGAACGCCGCTGCGCGAGGCTTCCTGAATACCCTGGTCGATGGCGGGGATATATTCGCGGGGAATCACGCCGCCGACGATTTTATCCTCGAACAGGTAACCTTCGCCCGGCTCGCGCGGGGAGAATTCCACCACGCAGTGACCGTATTGGCCATGGCCGCCCGTCTGGCGGACATAACGTCCTTCCGCCTTGACAGTCTTCGTAATCGTCTCACGGTACGCAACCTGGGGCTTGCCCACGGTGGCCTCCACGCGGAACTCGCGTATGAGACGATCCACTATGATCTCAAGATGCAGCTCGCCCATGCCCGCGATAATTGTCTGCCCTGTTTCCTGGTCGGTATAAGTCTTGAACGTAGGGTCCTCTTCGGCCAGCTTCACCAGGGCGAGCGTCATTTTATCCTGCCCGGCCTTTGTCTTGGGCTCTATGGCGACCTTGATGACAGGGTCGGGGAATTCCATGGACTCGAGCAGCAGCGGATGCTGTTCGTCGCAAAGAGTATCGCCCGTCGAGGTCTCTTTCAAACCTCCGACCGCGGCGATATCGCCGGCGTATACCTCATCCACCTCTGTACGCGCGCTCGCGTGCATCAGCAGTATGCGCCCCACGCGCTCGCGCCTGCCCTTGCTGGCGTTATACACATAGGTGCCGCTCTTGAGCGTGCCGCTGTATACGCGGAAAAATGCCAACTTGCCCACGTACGGGTCGGCCACGATCTTGAATGCAAGCGCGGAAAAAGGCGCGCCGTCTGACGGCTCGGTTTCAATAACGACGTCCCCGTCGATTTCGCGGCCCTGCGCGGGAGGTACATCCAGCGGAGAGGGCATATAGTCGACGATCGCGTCGAGCAGCGGCTGTACGCCCTTATTGCGGTAAGACGTACCGCAGCAAACGGGCACAATATTGTTGGCGATGGTCGCTTTACGCAGACACGTACGGATTTCCTCTTCGGTGAACTCCTCGCCGCTGAGATATTTCTCAATCAGCTCCTCGTCCTCCTCCGCGACGGCTTCCATCAGCTTCGCACGGTATTCCTCAGCCTGCGCGCGCAGGCGTTCGGGGATTTCTTCCTCGCGCACGTCCACGCCCGCATCGTCGTAATAAACCTCGGCCTTCATTTTCACCAGGTCGATGATGCCGGTGAATTCCGCCTCGCTGCCTATGGGCAGTTGGATGGGCACCGGTTTTGACCCCAATCTATCCTCCATCATGCGGACGACGTTAAAGAAATCAGCGCCGGTGATGTCCATTTTGTTCACGTACGCCAAACGCGGTACGCCGTATTTCGTGGCCTGACGCCAGACTGTTTCGCTCTGCGGCTCTACGCCGCCTTTCGCGCAGAATACAGCCACCGCGCCATCAAGTACGCGAAGCGAACGCTCCACCTCAACGGTAAAATCGACGTGACCCGGCGTATCAATGATGTTGATACGGTGCTCGCGCCAAAATGCGGTGGTGGCTGCGGAAGCGATGGTAATGCCACGCTCCTGCTCCTGCACCATAAAATCCATAGTCGCGGCGCCTTCGTGGACTTCACCCACCTTGTGTATCTTTCCCGTATAAAACAGGATACGCTCGGTCGTTGTAGTCTTTCCGGCGTCGATATGCGCCATAATGCCTATGTTCCTGGTCATTTCCAGGGATGTTTGTCTAGGCATGGTCCTCCTCCTTTCCGCTGAGAATGCAGCGTATACAAAAGGTTATCAAACGTGTTCCTCCAAAGCATACGGTTTATGTAAAAACCGTGTGAAAGAATACCGCGGATACGGCAAGGCCGTATCCGCGGCGGATAGTTCGGCTTACCAGCGGTAATGTGCGAAGGCCCTGTTGGCTTCGGCCATCTTGTGGGTGTCTTCCTTCTTTTTGAAGGCGTTGCCCGCCTGGTTGGCGGCATCCATGATTTCGCCGGAAAGGCGCTGCATCATGGTGCGCTCGCTGCGGTTACGCGCATAGGACACCAACCAGCGAAGGCCCAGCGTCTGACGGCGCTCGGGGCGAATCTCGATAGGCACCTGATAGGTGGCGCCGCCCACGCGGCGCGCCTTGACTTCGAGCACGGGCATGATATTTTCCATCGCCTGCGTAAAGACTTCGAGAGGCTCACGGCCGGTCTTTTCACGGATGATGTCAAACGCGCCGTAGCAGGCCTGCTGTGCGACGCCGCGTTTGCCGTCGAGCATGACCTGGTTGATGAGTTTGGTTACAACAACGCTCCCATACATGGGATCGGCAAGCACTTCGCGCTTGGGTATAAATCCACGTCTCGGCATAGCATTCCCTCCTTACTTCTTGGGGCGCTTCGCGCCGTACAGGGAACGGGCCTGCATGCGCTTGGCAACGCCGGCGGTATCCAGCGCGCCACGGATGATGTGGTAACGGACGCCGGGCAGGTCCTTTACACGGCCGCCGCGGATAAGCACTACGGAGTGCTCCTGCAGATTGTGGCCGATGCCAGGGATGTATGCGGTGCCCTCAAGGCCGTCCGTCAGGCGGATACGCGCGATTTTACGCAACGCGGAGTTGGGCTTTTTGGGAGTCATGGTACGCACTGCGGTGCAAACGCCGCGGCGCTGCGGGCATTGCTTTAATATAGGAGCATCGGATTTATACTGAACCTGCTCCCTGCCCTTGCGAACCAACTGGTTAATAGTAGGCATTTCGTTTCCTCCGTTAAAATCTCTTTCAGGATGCGCACGCTTACAGCATCTGCGCGCAGCATCGTATGCAACGCCTTGCGGCAAACCATGCCGCGGGATCTATGTGTTAAGAAAACTCCCTGCAACCCCTTGAGGGAGAGATCACCTGATGAATGCCGTAACGGTAACCCGTTACTTGGGCACGCCTGCGCAGGCAGCACCCACGTCTATGCCGCACGCCTCGCCCAACTCCTGCATGGTGGGTACGGACTTTATTTCAACCCCATACTCGTAACAAACGGCTTTCAACTTATTCTTCAGGAAAGCCTCCACGTCATCAGCCAGATATACGCAGCTCAATGAGCCTGCCTGTATGGCTTTGAGCACCTGTTTGGTGCCCACGACGGCGTTTTTACATAGGTCAGCGGGCATGGTATACTTCGTTTCGCCTTTCCGGCCCGTTCTTTAGGAACAATCCCTATTAGCCCCCGGGCCATGGGGACCGTTGGTACGCCGCGCATGCCACTGCATAAGGATACGCATGGCGCATAGGACCAAACGTCCACAAAAGCGCACCATGCGTATTTTATCATCCATGTGGTACGTTGTCAAAGGCTTTTTGCCGGTTTTCCGGTTACCCGCAAGCGGCTAACCATTACGCCTGCACTGTGCGCACGATTAGAGCTTTTCAAGGAAAGTCTCGCCACAGAGGGCCTCCTTCCGGAAATTCCGTCGCCCCCATTGTATATTTCATTTTTTCGTTGCGCAGTTAGCTGCGCTCCGCGGTCGCTTCCTCCGGCGTACCTGTGCCCACGCCCATGCGCATGCGCTTCTTGACAAATATCAGCCTGAGGCGCTTGCCGTTGGTGTTGAGAGGGAACCAGCCTTTATCCTTCATCTCTTTGAGCGTAGGCAGCTCGAAGGGATCAAGCACAGTCTTCTCGGCGTAGCGTTTGCGCAGCGCCGACGATATGAGCTTGCCGGCAACCGCGCCGATAACGACAGCCGCGACGAATATGGCAAAAGGCAATACCGCCGCCGTGCGCTCCAGCGTATCGGACACGCCGGGGATGGTGAGCGCCAGCAACGACGCAACGCCAAAATATACCGGCAGCGTAACAGGCAGGTACTCCAATCTGAGTATGCGCTTACGGCAGGCGTTGCATACGCCAAGCTGTACCGGGATCAGGGAGCCTACCGCGGATTTGACCTTCAGCCCCAATACCGAGCGCTTGGTGCGTTTGGGCTCAGGGTGGGCAATATCCAGCAGACCATAATATTCCCGCTTGTTGGGCACCCCCTTGCAGAGCACGCATTCGTCGCCCGCGAACAGATGGCTGATGCCGCCCTCGGGCATCAGGTTCATCAGCGTCTGCATATCCTGCACGGCCTGCTCTGCGGCTTCCGGATCGTTGTTGAGCATGCACTCCGCGCAGGAAGGCATATTGAGCAGATCGCATTGCGCCGTATGGTACAACCTGCACGAGGTATTCGTAATAGTTCGCCGCATTGCTCGCCCTCCTGTACTACGCGTCCGCGCCCGTCTCGCGTACCTCTACGTTCTTATACCGCTTGAGCCCTATGCCCGCGGGGATCAGCTTGCCGATGATGACGTTTTCCTTCAGGCCCACGAGCGGATCGATTTTGCCCTTTATGGCGGCTTCGGTCAACACGCGCGTGGTTTCCTGGAAGGAAGCGGCGGAGAGCCAGGAATCGGTGGCCAAGCTCGCCTTCGTAATGCCGAGCAGCTTGCGCTTTGCGACGGCAGGCTGCCCGCCGTTCAATATAACGGCCTCGTTCTCCCGCTCGAAGCGGAATATGTCGATGAGCTCGCCGGGCAGCATATCCGAATCGCCCGCATCCTCTATCTGCACCCTGCGCAGCATCTGACGGATGATGACCTCGATATGTTTGTCGGAAATCTCCACGCCCTGCAGACGGTACACGCTCTGCACTTCCTTGAGCATGTAAGCCTGCACGCCCTTGACGCCCTTGATTTTGAGTATTTCGTGCGGGTTGATGGAGCCCTCGGTCAACTCATCGCCGGCTTCGACCATATCCCCCTCTTTCACCTTCACCTTGGAACCGAAGGAAATGAGGTATGTCTTGGTCTCGCCGTCGCTGCCAGTAATAATGGCCTCGCGCTTCTTCTTGGATTCACTGAAGGATACGACGCCGCTGATTTCGGAGACCACGGCTTCGCCCTTGGGCTTTCTCGCCTCGAACAGTTCCTCCACACGCGGAAGACCCTGCGTGATATCGTCGCCCGCGACGCCGCCCGTATGGAACGTACGCATCGTAAGCTGCGTGCCCGGCTCGCCTATAGCCTGCGCGGCGATTATGCCTACGGCCTCGCCGATGTTGACTTCGGCGCCTGTCGCCAGGTTGGAACCGTAACACTTGGCGCACACGCCGTGCTCGCTGCGGCAGGTAAACACAGTGCGGCAGGTAACGCCCTCAACGCCCGCTTCGTCGATCCGGGCACAATCCTCCACGCTCAGCATGACGCCGGCCGGAACAAGTATCTCGCCCGTCTTCGGGTCCAGGACGTTCTCCGCCGTATACCGGCCCAGCAGCCGGGCGCCCAGCGGTTCTATAATCTTGTTGCCCTCGCGGATGGCCGTAAAGCGCATGCCTTTGACGGCCTCGCCGCGCGCGGTGAAGCAATCCTCCTCGCGGACGATAACATCCTGCGATACGTCAACCAGACGCCGGGTGAGATATCCGGAGTCCGCCGTTCTCAGAGCCGTGTCCGCAAGACCTTTGCGCGCACCGTGCGAGGAAATAAAGAACTCAAGCACCGTCAGGCCTTCGCGGAAATTGGCGCGGATAGGCACCTCGATGATCTGACCCGACGGATCGGCCATGAGGCCGCGCATACCCGCAAGCTGGCGGATCTGCGCGGTGCTGCCGCGCGCGCCGGAGTTCGCCATCATGTAAATGGGATTGAACGGATCCAGCGATTTCATAAGCGCGTCTGTCACGGCGTTGGTAGTGTTTTCCCACACTTTTATGACGCGCTGCTTGCGTTCCGCATCGGAGAAGAGGCCGGAGCGGAACAGGTTGTCGATCTTGACGACCTCGTTCTCCGCCTCCTGCAGCAGCTCGACCTTTTCCTTCGGAACGGTGATGTCCTGGAAGCCGACCGTGATGCCGCCGCGGGTAGAATACTCGAAGCCCAGCTTTTTGATGCGGTCGAGTACCTCGGAGGTCACGGTGGGGCCGTGTTTGCGGTAGCAGTTATCCACGATCTTGCCCAGATCCTTCTTCAGCACCAGGCGATCGATTTCCAATTGGAATATATCGTCCTCGGTGCTGCGGTCGACATACCCGAGATCCTGCGGAATGGCGTTGTTGAACAGCAGCCGTCCCACCGTCGTCTCGATAACCTTGCGGCATATCTCGCCCTGCCACATACGCTCCACGCGCACCTTTACCCTGGCCTGCAGCGCAACCACGCCGGTCTGATAGGCCATAATAGCCTCGTTTTCGCTGTGGAAGGCTTTGCCCTCGCCTTTTGCGCCGGGGCGCTCAAGCGTGAGGTAATAGCAGCCGATAACCATGTCCTGCGTGGGGGAAACGACCGGCTTGCCGTCCTGTGGCTTCAGTATGTTGTTGGACGCGAGCATGAGGAAGCGGGCCTCCGCCTGCGCTTCCACGGAAAGCGGCACGTGCACGGCCATCTGGTCGCCGTCGAAGTCCGCGTTATACGCCGTGCAAACCAGCGGATGCAGCTTAAGCGCGCGGCCTTCCACCAGCACCGGCTCAAATGCCTGTATGCCCAAACGGTGCAGCGTAGGCGCGCGGTTCAGGAGCACCGGGTGATCCTTGATAACGCCCTCGAGCACGCCCCATACCTCGGGACGCACGCGCTCCACCATGCGCTTGGCGCTCTTGATGTTGTGGGCGTAGCCTTCCTCCACCAGCTTTTTCATGACAAAGGGCTTGAACAGCTCCAGCGCCATCTCCTTGGGCAGGCCGCACTGGAACATTTTGAGCTCCGGCCCTACCACGATAACGGAACGGCCGGAATAGTCCACGCGCTTGCCGAGAAGGTTCTGACGGAAGCGGCCCTGCTTGCCACGCAGCATATCGGAGAGGGATTTCAGCGGCCGGTTGCCGGGACCCGTTACCGGACGGCCGCGGCGACCGTTGTCGATGAGGGCGTCGACGGCTTCCTGCAGCATGCGTTTTTCATTGCGCACGATGATATCCGGCGCTTTGAGCTCGAGCAGCCGCTTGAGGCGGTTGTTGCGGTTGATAACGCGGCGGTACAGGTCGTTGAGGTCGCTCGTCGCGAAGCGGCCGCCGTCAAGCTGCACCATGGGGCGAAGCTCAGGCGGTATGACCGGCACCACGTCGAGTATGATCCATTCCGGCTTGTTGCCGGATTTCAAAAAGGCTTCCACGACCTCCAGCCGCTTGATGGCGTTGGCGCGCTTCTGGCCCGAAGAATCGCGGATCTCGTCTCGAAGCTGCTGATTAAGCTCCCCGAGATTGATCTGCTTCAAAAGCTCCTTGATCGCCTCCGCGCCCATGCCGGCTTTGAACGCCCTTACGCCGTATTTCTGCTGCGCCTCGCGGTATTCCTTATCGGTTAAAAGGCTCTTGTGCGTAAGCGGCGTATTACCCGGATCGATGACCACGAAGTTCGCAAAATACAGTATTTTCTCAAGCGCGCGGGGGGACATATCCAGCAACATCTTCATGCGGCAGGGGATGCCCTTGAAATACCAGATATGGCTTACGGGCGCGGCCAGCTCGATATGGCCCATGCGCTCGCGGCGCACTTTCGCGCGGGTGACTTCCACGCCGCACTTATCGCAGACGACGCCCTTATAGCGCACGCGCTTATACCGGCCGCAATGGCACTCCCAGTCCTTGGAGGGTCCGAATATGCGCTCGCAGAACAGGCCGTCCTTTTCGGGCTTGAGCGTACGGTAGTTGATGGTTTCCGGCTTCTTGACCTCGCCGTGGGACCATTCGCGTATTTTCTCAGGAGACGCCAGACCGATCTGTATGGCGTCGAAATTGGTCAATTCAAACAATTCGCGTCTCTCCCTTCCTCTGCCGCGTTACTCGTCGCTCTGCTCATCGCCAAGCAACAGGCCGTCTTCGAGATCCTCGTCGTCCATATCGTCCTCAAAATCCTCAAAATCATCGAATTCCGAGAACTCATCACCGCTGGGCGGCAATATGGGCGGCGCATCCTCCATGCCGGCGATATTGACGTCCATGATGGACGGCTCGTCATCGTCGATGGATTCCCCGATCTCGATGACTTCGCGGGTATCCGAAAGCACCTTCATGTCCAGCGCCAGCGATTGCAGTTCTTTAATGAGCACCTTGAAGGATTCGGGTACGCCCGGCTGCGGTACGTTCTCTCCCTTGACGATGGCTTCGTATGTCTTGACACGGCCTACCACATCGTCGGACTTGACGGTGAGTATCTCCTGCAGGGTGTTGGCTGCGCCATACGCCTCCAGCGCCCAGACTTCCATTTCGCCGAAGCGCTGTCCGCCGAACTGCGCCTTGCCGCCGAGCGGCTGCTGCGTAACCAGCGAGTACGGGCCGGTGGAGCGCGCGTGGATCTTATCGTCCACCAGGTGCGCCAGCTTCAGATAGTACATGTAGCCAACGGAGACGCGGTTTTCAAAAGGCTCGCCGCTGCGTCCGTCGTAGAGTACCGTTTTACCGTCGTCGTCAAACCCTGCCTGACGCAGACGTTCACGGATATCGTTCTCCGTCGCGCCGTCGAATACCGGCGTGGCGATATGCCAGCCAAGCTTTTTGGCGGCCAATCCAAGGTGCAGTTCCAGCACCTGCCCGATGTTCATACGCGAAGGCACGCCGAGCGGGTTCAAAACGATCTGCAGCGGAGTGCCGTCGGGCAGGAAAGGCATATCCTCCACGGGCAGTATGCGGGAAATAACGCCTTTGTTGCCGTGGCGGCCCGCCATTTTGTCGCCCACCGAAATCTTGCGCTTCTGCGCGATATATACGCGCACCAGCTTATTAACGCCGGGGGAAAGCTCATCCTTATTCTCGCGGGTGAACACCTTCACGTCCACCACGATACCGTCCTCACCGTGCGGCACACGTAAGGACGTATCGCGCACCTCGCGGGCCTTTTCGCCGAATATGGCGCGCAGCAGGCGCTCTTCGGCGGTCAGCTCCGTTTCGCCCTTGGGCGTAACCTTGCCGACCAGTATATCGCCCGAGCGCACTTCCGCGCCCTGACGGATAATGCCGTATTCGTCGAGGTTCGCCAGCGCGTCTTCGCCGACGTTGGGGATGTCGCGCGTGATTTCTTCGGGCCCCAGCTTGGTATCGCGGGCCTCCGTCTCATGCTCCTCAATGTGGATGGAGGTAAACACGTCTTCCTTCACGAGCTCTTCGCTGATCAGGACGGCGTCTTCGTAGTTATAGCCTTCCCATGTCATGAAGCCTATAAGAATGTTGCGGCCCAGCGCGATTTCGCCGTAATCCGTCGATGCGCCGTCCGCTATGACCTGGCCCTTTTCCACACGGTCGCCCTTTTTCACGATGGGGCGCTGGTTCAGGCAGGTACCCTGGTTGGAGCGCTGGAACTTCGTAAGCTTATAGTTGCGCAGCGAACCATCCTTGTCCGCCCGCACGGTTATCTTACGGGCAGCCACGCCGGCAATCTCGCCGTCCTCCTGCGCAAGTATGACTACGCCGGAGTCGTGCGCGGCCTTATATTCCATGCCGGTGCCCACCACGGGGGCTTCCGGCACCAGCAGAGGCACGGCCTGACGCTGCATGTTGGAGCCCATCAGCGCGCGGTTTGCGTCGTCGTTCTCAAGGAAGGGGATCATGGCCGTGGCGACCGAAACCAGCTGTTTGGGCGAAACGTCCATGTAGTTGACCTCTTCGCTCTTCACCTCTATGATCTGGTCGAGCAGCCTTGCGACGACGCGGCTCTTCTTGAACCAGCGGGTCTCAGGATCTATGGGTTCGTTGGCCTGCGCCACGATAAAGGGATCTTCCTCGTCCGCGGTCAGGTATTCAATTTCGTCGGTTATAATATGTTTCTTCACGTCCACCTTGCGGTACGGCGCTTCTATGAAGCCGTACTCGTTGATACGCGCATAGGTGGAAAGCGAATTGATAAGGCCGATGTTCGGACCTTCCGGCGTCTCGATGGGGCACATGCGTCCATAGTGTGAATAGTGCACGTCGCGGACGTCGAATGTGGCGCGCTCGCGGTTGAGGCCGCCGGGGCCGAGGGCCGACAGACGGCGCTTATGTGTGAGCTCCGCAAGCGGGTTGGTTTGATCCATGAACTGCGACAACTGGGAGGAACCAAAGAACTCCTTGATAGCCGCCGTGACAGGGCGGATATTGATGAGGTTACTTGGCATGGCCACGTCCATATCCTGCAGGCTCATACGCTCTCGAACCACGCGCTCCAGCCTCGTAAGGCCTACGCGGAGCTGATTCTGCAGCAGCTCTCCAACGGAACGGATACGGCGGTTGCCCAGGTGATCGATATCGTCGATATTCCCAATATCGTAAGGCAGGCCGATCAGGTAGCTGATGGAGGCCACGATATCGTCCGGCACGATATGGCGCGGAATCAGGTCGTAAACATGTTCCTTATAGAATGCGATCTGGTCGGCCTTGTCCATCCCTTCGCATTCTTTCATAAGCTGAACCAGCGTCGGGAAATGCACGTTCTCGTTCAGGCCAGCTTCGAGGGGATCGAAGGAAAGTAAATTGCGGGGATCAACAAACTGGTTGCCCAACACCTTGATCCGGCGGCCGCCCTCCAGCCGCAGCCAAACGAACGCTACGCCGGCATTCTGAATAGCGCGGGCGTCCTCGCGCGAAAGTGTCTGCCCCGCCTGGGCGAGGACCTCGCCCGTGAGGGGGGAAACGGCGTTTTCGTCGAGCACGCGCCCCGCGATGCGGCGTGCGAGCGAAAGTTTCTTGCTGAATTTGTAGCGGCCTACGCGCGCGAGGTCGTAGCGCTTATCGAAGAACAGGGAATTGAGGAGCGTACGGCCGCTCTC
>JAEWWD010000110.1 GCA_023396535.1 Bacillota bacterium | reverse complement strand
GTACAGGATAAGGCGTGAGGATGGCGGGCGAAAACGGGAATACGTGAAAGGCAAAAAGTACAGCGGCGGCAACGAGCAGCCCCGCTATTGGCCACAGCCACCAAAGGCGCTTCCCGCCCGGGCGCGCGCGCATATGCCTGCCGTATCGCATGCGCTTCTCCTTTCTGCACGGAGGATTCTTGCAGGGGCTCTGCCCCCGAACCCCCGCTTAGGGCCGTAACGGCCCTAAGAACCCGTTCTCTTTCGCGAACGCCCTATCCTGATAGGGCGTTCGCGGGGGGATACATTCGGGATCTTTCAAGGATTGATGTGCAGCCGCAGGCTGCACAACCGAAAAATAAGATTTCGTCGCCGTCATAGGCGGCGATACCTTGTTTCTTAACCCTCATACTGCGTTAATCCATATTGCGCTATCAGCGCGTCCAGCTTGCCGTCCCGCTGCATCTGCTGAATTTCAAGATCCGCCAGCAGTGCGAACGAGGGAGATTCCGAAGAGGACACCGCCACATATCCCACGGAGCCGAGCACCGTGTCGCTCAGCGATACGCCCGCCCCGGTCAGGCCGGCCGCAAGCGAGCCCGGCACGCCGACCAAATCCACATCGCCCGCGAGGAGCGCCGCAATGAGATCGGGATACGAAGGGTAATATACGGCCTTGAGCCCTGCGCTGGTCTCCTGCTCATAGCTCTTCCAGGCGGCCTGCGCCGCACCGCCTTCTATCAGCCCTATGTTCCTGTTGTTTACGGGCAGGCGCTCCTCGCCCGAGCGGCACAGCAGCCGCACGGAATCCTTAAAATATACGCTGGAATAGCTGTAGGAATCGCTGTCTGTATTGCGCTGCATGGCGAAGGCGATATCGATATCCCCCTGCTTGATATGGGGCAGCGCCGTGTACTGGTTTACCGCGACCAGTTCCACCGATACTTCAGGGTCGATGTCCGGAAAAATTTTTTTCGCCAGTTCGTGGGCCAGCGCAATCTCCAGCCCGTCTGTGCCGCTGTCGTCCAGCACCGAGAAGCCGGGCGCATCCGAAAGTACGCCTACGCGCAGTACGCCAAGCCGTTGGGCGCGCGCGATCTCCGGCGCGTTTAAAAGCTGCGCGGAGGGGCGCAGCAGGAATATCAGCAGCAACAGCGCCGCAAGCGCGCCGAGCGCCGTAAGGTACAGGCGCAATTGTCCCATGAACGGCGCGCCCGTGCGGTGTACGCGCCTTCGGCGAGGATGTCTTTGCACAGTGCGCTCCTCTTGCTTAAAGTGCGTTTCGGGGGTCGTTTCCTCCGGAGCACGTCGCAGGCGTTAAGTCCATCGGCTGCCGCCACCTGCAAATTGCAGGCTGGCAACTATGCGGTGAACCTCGACAAAACGCCCATAGGCACTTGGGCGGCACGCCATAAGGCGTGAAAGCCCGCGTCAAACGTATTGTATCCCATTTACTGCCCATTGGCAAATGGGGAAACTATAATATTCATCTATCGTTCACAGTTCTTCCCGCCTGCGGCGGGTTGCATTGGCGCAATAAACGTTGTAGAATGAAATGACTACACACGATGACACGTAAGCATGCGCGTGTGTTACAGCGCGCGTGTCGGGAGGTAAACCGTGGCCCTTGCCTTACAGATGAAAAAATTCATCAATTCCGAACATACGGGGGATTACGCCTCCATTACGCTGCCCGGTTTTCCGGACAAAACGGGCGCCGCTACGCCGGAAGAAACGCGGGTGCATTATCTGGAAGCCGGGGTGGGCGAACCGTTGCTGCTTCTGCATACGGTGGGCCAAAGCCTGTATACGTGGCGCAATGTGTTCAACGCGTTATCCGAACATTACCGCGTAATCGCGATCGATCTGCTGGGGCACGGGTATTCCGGCCGCCCGGAGCAGTTCGATTATACCATAGCGGAGCATTCGGACGTTATCCGCCAGTTCATGGACGCCAAAGGGATAGAAAGCGCGCATTTTGCGGGCTTCTCCATGGGCGCCGTGTACGCGCTGGATTTTATCGTGAAATATCCCGAGCGCGTGGGCAAGGCGGTGCTGTGCTCGCCCGGCGGCGTAACGCCGGAAATGCCGCTTGCCGTGCGCATGATGCAAAGTTCGATATTTGGCGGTATCGCGAGCAGGCTGTACAACCGCCGCACCGTGGAGCGTATGCTGACTGAGTGCGTGTTTGACCTGACGAACATCACGGAGGAAGTCGTCAACAGTTATTTCGCCACGCTCTGTGACCCGCTCTCCCGCAAGGCCGTGCAGCTATCCGTGCTCAACTTCGACGAGACCGAGGTTGAAAAGGATCTACGCGCCGTCAGGAGCGAAGTGCTCATACTCTGGGGCGCGGAGGATAAATGGCACCCCACCGCGATGAGCGAGCTGTACCACGCGGCTATCCCCGAGGCGCGCTTTAGCGTCGTCCGCAACGCGGGCCACCTTATGCACGAGGAAAAACCGCAGCGTTTTTTGGAGGCTATTCTTGAATATATCCCGGCGCCGATGGACATATGACAATTGAGTGCTGGTTAAGGACTTCGTAGGACATTTAAAATGTATCGCCGCCTGGCCCTCGGCGGGAGACGCCTCAGGCACTAGGCCTGCGGGCCGTCGCAGCCGGCGACGAGGGTTATTTTATTTAATAGCGGGAGGGCTCAGTTCGCTTAGGTTGCGCTGCGTCGCAGCATAGCTGCTTCCTTGCGTTTCCAAGCTCACTGGTCTTACGCAGCGCTTTATCCTCCACAGGAGGCGCGCTGCTTCGACTCCCCGCGCCCCCTTTGGTACGAATGTATGAGTGGTTGTTCTGGGAAAGATTGTTATCAATATGTGAAGAGCCCTGGTATTTTCTTCGAAAATCGCTGGGGGGTTGGGGGAACGCAGTTCCCCCAAATTTTAAATATTAATTCGTCGGCTCTGTAAGAGCCGATACATTTAGGAAGAATACAGGCGAGGGTTGTACGGCAAGTGCCGCCCGGCACTCGTTTCGGCTATAGAATGATGCGTGCGGGAATACTGTTGAGTGACTGCGCATATTTACAATCCGCAGGGGGAACGCATGCCGACATTGTGGGAAAACATAGAGAAACACTGGACCGATTACGCGTGGACCGCGGCGGGCGTCGTACTGATATGGGTCATCGCGTCTTTTGCGGTGCGTATTACGGCGCGGCTTATCGCGGCTTCCTATAAGAAGCGCGCGAAGACGCTTTCGCCCGAGCGGCAGCGGAGGCTTGAAACGGCGTCCACCATGCTGCAGAGTGCGAGCAAGTATGTGATCTGGTTCCTCGCGGCGGCGGGGGTGGTGGGGCAGCTCGGGCTGACCTCCACCATGAGCTCCATGCTCGCGGCGGCGGGCGTGGGCGGCATCGCGCTGGGCATAGGCGCGCAGAGCCTCGTGAAGGATATCGTCGCGGGGCTTTTCATAGTATTGGAGGATCAGATGGCCGTCGGCGATTACGTGAAGATCGCGGACATGACGGGCACCGTGGAGGAAATTACGCTCCGCGCGACCATTCTGAAGGGCTTTCGCGGGGAGATATGCGTCGTTCCCAATGGCACGATCGGCGTATTGACCAATTACTCCCGCGCGGATTACCTGGCGTTGATCGACGTCAACGTCACGTATGAGTCGGATATCGAGCGCGCGATGGACTGCATGCGCGAGGAGGCGGAGGCCTACGCCGCCGAAAGCGACAACGCCGTCGATAAGCCCGAGGTGCTGGGCGTAACGGCGCTGGGCGGCGCTGGCGTGACACTCAGGCTGGTACTCAGGGTGAAGCCGCTTACACAGTGGCAGACGGAGCGCGCGCTGCGTCTTAGCATTCAGCGGCGGTTCAGCAAAGAGGGCGTCGAGGTCCCCCGGCAAACGCTGGTTTCGGTAGGAGGCGGTTCGGATTGATTGAAAGCTTCGAGCTTCAGGATCGCGTACAGATGCGCAAGCCCCACGCCTGCGGGACCAACGACTGGACAATCATCCGCGTGGGCGCGGATATCAAAATCAAATGCAACGCGTGCGGTCGCATCGTCATGATGGACCGCGCCGATTTCATCAAGCGGGGCAAACGTCTGCTCCCGCCGAAAGGTCAGGTATGAGCGCCTCTTCTCAAAACAGCGAATTGAACAAAAAGGATGTCGAAACTCTGCGGCGGGCGGCGGAAGAGCTGCACAATCAGGATAAGGAGTACCGCCGCTTCATGAACTGGGATTTCTTCCTGTACCTGCTGACGGTGCTGCTGGTCGCGTTCTCCATTCGCGCGTTCGTGGCCGAGCCCATCGTGGTGGATGGGGAATCCATGTATCCCACGCTGATGGACCACGAGTATATGCTGGTGGAAAAGCTCAGCTATTATGTGGAGCGGCCCGAGCGCGGGGATATCATCGTGTGCTATTATCCCGGGTTTACGGTGAGTTGCGTCAAGCGCGTCATCGGTCTGCCGGGGGACGAGATCTACGTGTGGGACGGCGAGGTGTATGTAAACGGCGAGCCGCTTAACGAAAGCGCGTATTGGGACGATTACGTCCGCGGCAATATGGCGCCGCAGGTTGTGCCGGAGAATACCGTGTTCGTCATGGGGGACAACCGCAACGTTAGCGGCGACAGCCGCGATCCGTCGGTGGGACCCATCCCGTATGAAAAGGTGGTAGGCAGGACGGTTGCCGTGCTGTGGCCGCTTGATGAGATGCGGGCCGTCCACCATATTCGGTATCAATAAAAATAAAGCAGTATCGCCGCCTCTGGGCGGCGACGATTTTTTATTTATTTAATAGCGGGAGGGCTTTCACAGTTCGCAATAGTCGTGCTGCGTCGCGGCAAAGCCGCTTCCTTGCACTCCTGAGCTCACTGGTTTGCAGCCTCGCTCCTTCCGCCACAGGCGGCGCTCGGCTTTAACTCCCCGCTCCCCTTGCTGCATAATCCGGCATAATATGCTGAGAAGATGCTTTCTTTCCATTCCTCCTTGATATGGTATGGGATCGCATTATATTGAAAATACAGCAGCACAAATTCGATGTGTTTCCCTTGGACAAGCCCTTTTTCGTCAAGGCAAGGCGACGGACGGTAAACCGGCTGACGGATTGGGAGACCTGCCTAATCAAAAATCAGGCTCCATTTCAACATAATTCCTTTCGATATGATATGATAGATGTATAATATTCTCTCCGGGCGGCTTGTCGCCCGGCTAAGGGTACATAGGGCCGTTACGGCCCTATGCGGGGTCGGGGGCAGAGCCCCCCGTAAAACAAGAGGAGCGATCAAACCATGCCCAGCTTGTCCCGCGCGGCGCACAAGGCGCCGGAATATGCGCGCTACAACTTATATACATGGCTGCTCGTGCTGCTGGAGGCGGTCGTGGTGCTGGCGGCGCTGTTTTTGCTGGCGCTCTCGCCTGCGCGGGTGAACGGCACGTCCATGTCGCCGACGCTGTATAACGGCGAACTGCTGCTGGTGGACAGGGTCTCCATGTACATACGCATGCCGCAGCGCGGCGAGATGGTAACGTTCTCGCACCCTCAGACAGGGGAAGAGCTGATTAAGCGCATCATCGGCCTGCCGGGGGAAACGGTACAGATCACGGGCGGGCATGTGTATATCGACGGCAGGCTGCTCGATGAATCGTCGTATCTTCCCGCGCTCGCGCCGGAGGATTACGCCGCCGTCGTCATACCCGGCGACTCCGTATTCGTGCTGGGCGACGACCGCGACGCCAGCATGGACAGCCGCGACCCGGCGGTCGGCTGCGTAAAGCTCAGCAAAATCGACGGCACCGTGCGGCTTCGGGTATCGCCGCTGACAAGGGCGGCGGTGTTTCTGTAGAGTACGTTGGAGGGCCTGCCTCCCAAGCCCTCCGCCAAGGGCCATAAGGCCCTTGGAACCCATAACAAACGCCCACGGGCGTTTGGGGAGATGAATAAGAAAACATATCTTTTCATCACTAGAATTTCATGCGGCGGGGGGTGCGGATATGAAAGAGGCCAACCCCTATCAAGCCTGGCCGCTGCTTATGACCTGTATGCTGCTGATGGCCGTTGTGTTCACCGCAGGCATTACGCTGCCCTCCATGTTTGTAAAGCCGGTGGCGGAGGCGCTGCAGGTGGGGCGTACGGCGTTAAGTTTGTCCTCTGTTTGAGACTTGCTGGAGCGTCAATAGATCACCCCTGAGGCATAGCGTCTACGGTCTTGGCTACACATCAGAAGGGATTGCGAATAGTGTCGGAGTTACTATTTCGTTCTAAAATTCTTTTTGAGTTCGAGTTGATTCTTTAGTGGCCTCTACGATACCTGATGAATTTTGAGTGAATACCCTTCCGCAGTTCTGACAGGCAAATTCCAATGCTTTCTTGTTGATAATTTCCGCCTGCGTACAGTTGTGCTCGATTGCGGCATTACATGCGGGGCAGATAAACGTTGCATTTGTATCGATATTTGAATCCATATTTCAACCTCCGTCCATGTACAGATCGAATAAGTCAATTATACCACAATTCCTCAGGAATGATGGGGGCGTGCGATATAAAGGGCCGCCCGGATGCTGTTTGTATGACCCGCCCGGAGCATGGCTCCGCTTTGCTCACTTTCCTACGCAGAACCGCTCGAATATGCGGTCCAGTACGGCGTCGTCCACGGCGCGGCCGGTAATGCGGCCCAACGCGGCGAGCGCGTCGCGCAGATCCGTGGATACGCAGTCCGCGTCGGCGGCCGTGAGCGCCTGGGTGACGGCGCGCCGCGCATCCTCCAGCGCGGCGATGTGCCGGGCGTTGGTGACGTACGCGCCCTCAATGGGCCCCGCGAGCGAGCGGATACGGTTGCACAGCGTATCAAGCCCCTCGCCGGTGCGGGCGCTGACGGGCAGCAGCTCCTCCTCGGGCGGCACCAGCCCGGCGAGCGCCGCGCGGCCCCACACGCCGGGCAGGTCCGTTTTGGTGTAAAGAAGTATGCGTGGCGTATCCGCGGTGGCGGCGAGTATATCGAAATCCTCCTGCGAAAGCGGCTCGGAATCGTCGAGCAGTACCACGGCGACGTCCGCGCTCTCAAGCGCGTCCCGCGCGCGCTGCACGCCGATGCGCTCCGCCTCGTCCTCGGTTTCGCGAAGCCCGGCGGTATCGAACAGCCGCAGCGGTATGCCGTCCAGGGAAAGCTGCTCTTCCAGCACGTCCCGCGTGGTACCGGGCTGGGGGGTGACGATGGCGCGCTCAAAGCCGAGCAGCGCGTTCAAAAGGCTGGATTTGCCCGCGTTGGGACGGCCCAGCAGCACCACGCGCAGCCCCTCGCGCAGCACGCGGCCCGAGCGCCCCTGCGCGATGAGCGCGTCCAGCGCAGCGACAGCCTCGCACAGAGCATCAGGCAGGCCGGAGAACACGTCCTCCTCCAGCTCGTCGGGGTAGTCTATGGCCGCGCTGACGCCCGCCAGAACATCCGTCAGCGCGTCTTCCACGGCGGCGATCTCGCGGCTGAGGCGGCCCTGCATCTGCTCCAGCGCAGCGCGCGCCGCGCGCTGCGCGGAGGACTGTATGAGGTCCATGACGGCCTCCGCCTGGGCAAGGTCCAGCTTGCCGTTTAAAAACGCACGGCGCGTAAACTCGCCCGGCTCCGCCGCGCGCAGAGTGAGCGCGCCAAGCGCCGCAAGCACATCCCGTACCACGGCGGGGCCGCCGTGGCAGTACAGCTCGAACATATCCTCGCCCGTATAGCTGCGCGGCGCGGCGTAATACACCGCCATGGCGTCGTCTATGACCGTGCCGTTATGATACAGGGGCGTATGCGTCACTTGCCGGGGTACTGCGGTCAGATCCTGGCCGCAGAGCGCGGTCAGCGCCCGCACGCAGGCCGGCCCGCTCGCGCGGATAACGGCGATAGCCCCGCCTATGGGCGTGGAGGGCGCGAATATCGTGTCCATGGGGCCTCCCTTCCAATCAATGAACATGCTTATTCATTCTATCACACATGCCTTACCTGCGCGCCGAACGGCAGCAGCGCCAGCCCCGCGAGTTTGAAGCACTGCAGCCCGAACGGTATGCCCACGATGGTCACGCAGAATATGACGCCTATCACCGCCGCCGTCACCGCAAGCTCCGCGCCGCTCAACAGCAGCCACAGAATATTGAGCAGTATGCTTCCCGCGCCCGTGCCGAACACGATTTCCTTGCCGAACGGAAAAAACGCCAGCTTAGCGAACTTAAAGCACTGCACGCCCCAGGGAATTCCTATAATCGTCAGGCACCAGAAAATCCCCGCGATACTCCAGCACAGGCCCAGTAGCAGTCCGCCCAGCAGGAACCAAAAGAAATTGCCGATAAACCGCATATCGCTCTCCTTGTATTGCTCCGGTATTTCGACCAAATTTTACTGTACTGTGCGGCATTTGGCAAGCAACCCACCGTGAATATTTTATAAAAACCAGATTTTTCTGTTTAATTTCCCCGCTCCGGTAGTAATAATAATATAATTTCTTCCCGGTATTAGAATTATAAAACGATGGAGGTACCTTCGTATGACCTATTGCGCACAGAAGTTTTTCCGCTGCAAAAATTGCGGCAATCTCATCGGCATGATCCATGATTCAGGCGCGCCCCTCACCTGCTGCGGTGAAGAAATGCAGGAGCTCGTCGCCAACACCACCGACGCCGCGACCGAAAAGCACGTTCCCGTTATAACCGTGGACGGCGACACCGTACATGTCGCCGTAGGCTCCGTGGAGCATCCCATGACAGAAGCCCACTACATCCAGTGGATCTACCTCAAAACCGAAAAGGGCGGGCAGCGCAAATGCCTCACGCCCAGCGACAAGCCCCACGCCAGCTTTAAGCTTGTAGACGACAAGCCCGTCGCCGCATATGAATACTGCAACCTCCACGGCTTGTGGGTCAAGGAACTGTAACGGACACTGATGCGAATCGCGGGTTAAATCTGTATCGCCGCCTTGCGGGCGGCGACGGAAACTTATTTTATTTAAAAGTGGGGGCTTCGCCCCCACGTCCCCCGAGGTGCGGTCTGGGCGCGTAATTAGTCCCG